>NZ_JBHWBP010000055.1:0-34616 GCF_042735575.1 Streptomyces sp. NPDC059564
CCATACCCGCAGACGAGGGCCGGGCCCGGCCACGCGCCGCGGCCCCGCCCGGCGGGCCGACGGACGGAGTCCGGCGCAGCGGCGCGAAGCCGGAGAGGCCCGCCAGGGCCGAGCCGCGCGAGCGGCGCGTCAAGGAGGCGTGGCCGCTCGCGGCCGAACCGCACGAGGGGCGCGTCAAGAAGAGGGCGCGGCGGCCGCGCGAAGGGCGCCCAGGACTCGGGAGAGGGCCGGCGCCGATTCGGAGCCCCGGCGGAGGGCCGCGATCACGTGCCGGGTGGGGCGGTCGTGCGGCAGCCCCCGCACCGCGACCCCCTCCGCCCGGCCCGACACCATCCGCGGGACCAGCGCGACCCCCATCCCCGCCCCCACCATCGCCAGGATCGCGGTCCACCCGGCCGCCGAGTGCGCCTGCTCCGGCACGAACCCCGCCGCCTCGCACGCGGTGCGGGTGATCTCCGACCAGGGCCCGCTGCCCCCGTAGATCCACCGCTCCCCGGCCAGGTCGGCCAGCCGTACGCCGCCCGGTGCCGCGGCCAGCGGATGGTCCGGCGGCAGGGCCACGTCCAGCGGGTCCTCCAGCAGGGTGATCCGCGTGAAGCGGGCGTCACCGGCCCCCGGGGCGTGCGCGGCCAGCGACAGCGCGAGGTCGACGGCCCCGGCCGAGAGCAGTTCGTAGGACTCGGCGGCCTCGGTCTCCCGGACCCGGACCTCGATCCCGGGGTGGCTGCGCCGCAGGGCGGCGACGGCCGGGACGACCAGCACCGGTACGGCGGTGGAGAAGGCCCCGACCCGCACCTCCCCGGCCTCTCCGGCCAGGTACCCGGTGAGTTCGGCGTCGGCCCGCTCCAGCTGCGCGAACACGGCCTCGGTGTGCCGCAGCACCAGATGGGCGGCGTCGGTGAGCCGCACCCGGCGCCCCTGCGCCTCCAGCAGCGGAACCCCCAGCTGCCGGGCGAGGTTGGTCAGCTGCTGCGAAACGGCCGAGGGCGTCATGTGCAGCGCCTCGGCCGTGGCGGTCACGGTCCCCCGGTGGGCCAGGGTCCGCAGAATCCGCAGCTTCTTGACGTCCCACTCGATCACGCCCCCGAACCTACCGCCGGGCGGCACTCGCCAGCCCGACCCCGCCGAGGATCAGCGCCATGCTCAGCAGCTCCGCCGGGCCGGTCCGCTCGCCCAGGAGCAGCAGGCCCAGCCCCGCCACGCAGACCGGCTGGAGGTAGTAGACGACCCCGGCCCGGGCCGCGCCGATGACCGAGACGGCCTTGTTCCAGGCGAAGAAGGCGACGGCGGAGGAGAACACGCCGACGTACAGCAGCGGTCCGACGGTCCCGGCACGCACCTCGAACCCGCCCTGCACCGCGAGGGACACCGCGTACGCGGGGGCGAGCATCAGCGCGCCGAGCACGAAGGTGCTGATCAGGAAGGCAAGTCCGCCGATCTCGGCGGGCTTGCGCTTGAGGAGGGCGCTGTAGCTGGCGAAGGAGAGCGCGGCGCCGAACATCCACAGGTCGCCGGCGCTGAAGTCGAAGCCGAGCGATCCGTCACCGACCAGCAGCAGCACCCCGAAGGCGGCGACCAGCATCCCGAAGGTGCGCCGGGCGCCGAGCCGTTCGCCGCCGAGGCGGGCGTAGAGGGCCATGATGACCGGCGAAGCGGCCATGATCATGCCCATGTTGGACGCGGAGGTGGTCAGTCCGGCCTGGTGGACGAGGGTGTTGTAGAGGGTGACGCCGAACAGGGTGGCGAGGCAGACGTAGCCGAGGTGCTCGCGGAGCAGGGCCCGCTGCCGCCAGGCCTGGCGGGCCGCGAAGGGGGCGACGGCGAGGGCGGCGATGATCCAGCGCCAGAAGACGGCCTGGACGGGCGGGACGGACCCGGCCATGCCGCGGGTGGCCACGAAGCTCCCGGACCAGACGACCGTCGCCAGCAGGGCGAGGAGGACGCCGATGCCGACGACCCCCTTCTTGCCCTGGCCCCGGCCGGTGCTGAGCTGCTGTTCCTGCGGAACGGTACGGGCGCGGTCCGTGATGGCCACCTGCGTGTCTCCCCCTCGGGTCCTGTTCGGAAGTAGGTGGCCCTACCGTCGCACCTCGGCATTGCTCAGGTCCATCGAAACATTTCGATCGGTCTTTTCAGTGGAGCTGAACGGTTCGGCGGCGGGGGCGGCGGCGACCACCTTGGGCGCACGGCCCGGGAGCTGCCCGAAGACGGTGGCACCGAAGGCGACGGCCATGCCCACCAGCTGGACCGGGGACAGCGCCTGCCCGAGGGCGGCCCAGCCGATGACGGCGGCGGTGAGCGGGGACATCGGGCCGAGCAGGGTGACGGAGGTGGCGGAGAGCTTGCCGATGCCGCGGAACCAGAGCCAGTACGCGATCCCGGTGTTGATCAGCATCATGTAGCCGTAGCCGAGGAAGGCCTTGCCGTCGAGGGCGGGCGGCGCCCCTTCGACGAGGACGGCGATCGGGATGATGACCAGGCCCCCGGCGGTGAGCTGCCAGCCGGTCACGGCCAGCGGGCCGACGCCCTCGGGGCGTCCCCAGCGCTTGGTCATCACGGTGCCGGCGCCCATGGAGGCGGAGGAGACGATGCCCGCGATGACGCCGACGAGGTCGAGCTTCGCGTCGGCGGTCAGCACCACCATGCTCACGCCGAACGCGGCGGCGACGGCGGCGAGCACGGTGCGCAGCCTGGCCCGCTCCCCGAGGAGCAGGGCGGCGAGTCCCACGACGAACAGCGGTCCCGCGGAGCCCAGTACGGCGGCGACGCCGCCGGGCAGCCGGTAGGCGGCGAGGAAGAGCAGGGGGAAGAAGGCGCCGATGTTCAGGGTGCCGAGGACGGCGGACTTCCACCACCAGGCGCCCTTGGGGAGGGTCCGGGAGAGGGCGATCAGCAGCAGTCCGGCGGGCAGGGCCCGCATGGCCCCGGTGAAGAGCGGCCTGTCGGGCGGCAGCAGTTCGCTGGCCACGAAGTAGGTCGAGCCCCAGGAGATCGGGGCGAGTGCGGTCAGGACGACGGTGGCGGCACGGTTCACGACGGCTCCTCGGCGGGTGGCGACCGGGGGCCCACTGCCGCCCAACTAGATCGCTCGTAAGTAGCTTACCGCTAAGCTACTTTTCTGCAAGCTACTTTCTTGCGAACAAGGAAACGGAACTTGGATACTTCGGACATGAACCGGGCCAGCAGCAGGGAAACCAGCAAGGACGCCGTCGACGCGATCACCGCACAGTGGTACGTCGTACGACCGGACCTCGATACCGCCCCCATGGCCGTCTTCGGCCGGATCTACCGGATCTCCAAGGCCATGGGCGACGCGATGGAGCGGACCTACAACCGCTACGGGATCTCCACCGGGGAGTTCGACGTCGTCGCCACGCTGCGCCGCTCCGGAAGCCCGTACACGCTCTCGCCGCGCCAGCTGTCGGCCACGCTCATGCTCACCACCGGCGGTATGACGGGGCGCCTGGACAAGCTGGAGCGGGCCGGACTGCTCACGCGCAACCCCGATCCGCACGACCGGCGGGGCCTCCAGGTGACCATCACCGAGCGCGGGCTCGCGCTCATCGACGAGGCGGTCGGGGCGGGGCTGGAGGTGCAGGCCGCCGCCCTGAAGGGACTCGGCGCCGAGGAGGTCGAGGTCCTGACGGGACTGCTCCGCAAGCTGCTGTCCGACGTCCCGTAACCGGCCGTGAGGCGGCTGTCCGCGGCAGCGGACACGACAGGGCGCCGGAGGTCGCGACCGCCCGGCGGGAGCCGGACGAGCGGACCTCCGGCGCCCCGGAAGCCTGGTACTACCGCGCGTTACCGCGTGTTACTGCTGCTTGCGCGACTTGTCGCCGATCATCACGAGACCCGCGATGGCCAGGAACAGCACGATCGGCAGGACCACGTAGAGGCCGAGCGTCTCGCCAATGCTCAGGCCCGGACCCGGGTCGTCACCGTCGTCGCGGGTGAGCGCGAGGGCGGGAGACGTCATCAGCAGCATCATCAGCGTCGATCCGGCCGTGACGGCGCCGGCGCGCAGAGCGTTCTTCTTGTCCACGGTGCAAACGTAGCGAACACCTAAAGCGGGCGCGCGCCCGGGGGTGCCGTACGGGTCTGCGCCCCCTCCCGCACCGCGCTCAGCAGGGCGTTCGCCCGGGGCGAGGCCGTCAGCGCCTCCAGGGTGAGCGGCCGGCCCGCCTCGTCGGCGACCGGCAGCCGCCAGTTGGGGTACTGGTCCCAGGTGCCCGGCAGGTTCTGCGGCCGCCGGTCCCCCACCGCGTCCGGCAGCCACACGCCGACCAGCCGGGCGGGCGTGCTCAGCAGGAAGGCGTACAGGGCCCGTACGGCGGCCTCTTCGCCCTTCGTCTCCAGCCCGAGCCCGTCCAGCACCCGGAGCCACTGCGCCGTGTCGGCGGCGTCCTCGGCCCGTTCCCGCTCCAGCGGGCGGGTCAGCAGGCCGAGCCGGTCGCGCAGTTCGACGTGGGCCCCGGCCAGCTTGGCGGCGGTGGGCGGCAGGTCGTGGGTGGTCGCGGTGGCCAGGCAGTCGGCCCGCCAGGCAGCGGCGGGCAGCGGATCGCCGTCGCCCGACCAGTCCCGCTCGAACCACAGCACGGAGGTGCCCAGGATCCCGCGCCGGGCGAGCTCCCGGCGCACCCGCGGCTCCACCGTCCCGAGGTCCTCCCCCACCACCAGGGCCCCGGCCCGGTGGGCCTCCAGCACCAGCACGGCCAGCATCGCCTCGCCGTCGTAGGTGACGTACGTGCCCTCCGCGGGCGGGGCGCCCTCCGGGATCCACCAGAGCCGGAACAGGCCCATGACGTGGTCGACGCGGACCGCGCCCGCGTACCGGAACACCCCGCGCAGCAGGGCCCGGAAGGGCGCGTACGCCGACTCCTCCAGGGCGTCGGGCCGCCAGGGCGGCAGCCCCCAGTCCTGGCCGCGCGCGTTGAAGGCGTCCGGCGGGGCGCCCACCGAGATGTGCCGGGCGTGGAAGGGGCCGGTCCGGGCGTCGGAGCCCTCGGGGTGCACGCCGACCGCGAGGTCGTGCACGATCCCGACCGCCATCCCGGCCTCCCGCGCGGCCCGCTGGGCGGCCGTCAGCTGCTCGTCCGTCAGCCACACCAGCCAGGCGTGGAAGTCGGCGCGCTCGGCCGGATCCTCCCCGACCGCGGCCGCGCACCAGGCGGCGTGCCGCTCCAGGGGCGCGCCCTGCCCGGCGCGGAACTCCTCGTACGCGGCCTGCCGTACGGGAGAACGCGGCACGGCGTACAGCAGTTCCAGGGCGGCGCGCTTGAGGTCCCAGACGGCGTCCCGGTCGATCAGGGCGCCCTTCTCCAGCACCTCCCCGCGCAGCTGCCCGCCCCGGGCGGCCAGTGCGTCGAGGGCGGCGCGCTCGGCGCAGTCCGCGTACTCGGGGACGTCCTCGATCCGCAGGTGCACCGGGTCCGGGAAGCGGCGCGAGGCGGGCCGGTACGGGGAGGGGTCGGTCGGCGTGCCGGGGACGGCCGCGTGCAGCGGGTTGACCTGGACGAACCCGGCGCCGTGGGTGCGGGCCGCCCAGCGGGCCAGCTCCGCCAGGTCCCCGAGGTCGCCCATGCCCCAGGAGCGCTCCGAGAGCAGCGAGTACAGCTGGACGAGCAGCCCGTGGGCCCGCTCGGGGGCGGCCGGGGCCCGGTCCGGGGCCACGATCAGGGTGGCCCCGGCGGTGCGCCCGTCGGGGGCCCCGGCGGTGAGCCGGTGCACCCCGAACGGCAGCCCCGGCTCCCAGTCGGTCTCGCCCGCCCCGTCCTCCAGGGCCACCCTCAGCCGGGTCCCGGGCGGCAGCGCGGCCAGCGCCGCCGGGACGCCCTCCCCGCGCCACTGCACCACGGTCGGCGCCGGCAGCAGCCCGGTCCGCTCCCGCTCCGCCTCCCCGGCCGCGCCGGGGGCGTCGACGGGCACGCCGAGGACGTCGAGGACCGCCCGGACGGTGGCCGGCGGGACCTCCACGGTGACGTCCTCGGCGGGCTGGTAGGCGGTGGCGACGCCGTGCAGGGCCGCGAGCCGGGCGAGGTCGTCCATGGAGCTCCCTTGTCGTGGGGGTCGGGCGGTCCGGCCGGGTGCTCTAGTGGCCCGCGGCGGACGGGGCGGGGGTGGTCGGCTCGCTCGTGAGCGGGGCCTCCTCCAGCAGCGGGGGTTCGCTGGTCAGCGGCGCGTACGCGGAGCCGGCCAGCGGGGGCTCGCTGGTGAGGGGGCCGTCCGCCGGCCCGGAGGGGGCGGGCAGGTGGGCGAGCGGGGCGTGGGCACGGGCGGTGGCGGGGACGGCGGAACGGGTGGCGGGGGCGGGGGCGGGGGCGGGGGCGGTGGAAGCGGAAGGGGCGGCGGAACGGGCGGTGGTGGACGCGGTGCGGGCGTTCATGGGAGCACTCCTTCGTGCGGGTCCGTCGGACGCGCCCATGCAACACCCCCGGTGAACACCGCAGCCATACCCAGTCGGCGGCACCGCATTCCTGGCGGATCCAGGTCAGATCACCCGCCCCGATTGACACTTCAGCCGCACGGGTGGTGGGCTCGGCCTCGTTCGTACGAGCGGGGGACGACTCGGGACGGGGAGGCTCCGTGCAGCTCAGGGGCAGGAAGCGGAGCACCGCGGCGGCGGTCGCCGTCATCGGGAGCCTGCTGGGCGGGGCCGTCGCGGCGACCCCTCAGGGCATCACCGCGACCCCGAAGACCTCCGGTACGCCGCGTTCTGACGGCGGCTCCGCCGCCGCTTCCGTGCCGGTCCCCGTACCGTTGCTCGATCCGGGCTCCGATCCGGTGCGAACCGCCGCCGAGGGCCCCGCCGTGTGGCCCCGGCCGCAGTCGGCCGTCGCCGATCCGGGGCGGGAGCTCACGGTGGGGGCGGAGGCCGTACTGGTGGCGCCGGGGGACGTGGACCCGTACGCCGTCGAGGTGGTGCGCGCCGCCCTGCGCGGGGCGGGCGTCCGGACCCTGCACGAACGGGCCCCCGGGGCGGCGCTGCCCGAACGGGCCCTCGTCGTACGCCTCCAGGGTCCGGACGCCGAAACGGCGCTGCGCTCCCTCGGCGCGGCCGCCGCCGGTGACCTGCCGGACGGCGGGTACCGGCTGGCCGTGGGCCGCACCGGCGGCCGGGACACGGTCGCGCTGGCCGGCGTGGGCGAGGACGGGCTGTTCCACGCCGCGCAGACGCTGCGCCAACTGCTGGCGGCCGGGCCCGGGAAGGTGCCCGGGATGCTGGTGCGCGACTGGCCGATCGCACCCGTGCGCGGGGTCACCGAGGGGTTCTACGGGCAGCCCTGGACCCGGGAGCAGCGCCTCGCCCAGCTCGACTTCCTCGGCCGCACCAAGCAGAACCGGCTGCTGCTGGCCCCCGGCGACGACCCGTACCGCACGACGGCCTGGCGCGAGGAGTACCCGGCGGAGCAGCGGGAGGAGTTCCGGGCGCTGGCGGAGCGGGCCCGCGCCAACCGGGTGGTCCTGGGCTGGGCGGTGTCCCCGGGGCAGTCCATGTGCCTGGCCTCGGCGGACGAGCGGGCGGCGCTGTTGCGCAAGGTGGACGCCATGTGGGACCTGGGCTTCCGGGCGTTCCAGCTGCAGTTCCAGGACGTCAGCTACACGGAGTGGGGCTGCCGGGCCGACCGGGTCCGGTACGGGACGGGCCCGGCGGCGGCCGCGAAGGCGCACGCCGAGGTCGCGGGCGAGCTGGCCGCGCACCTGGCCGCCCGGCATCCGGGGGCGGCGGCGCTGTCGCTGATGCCGACCGAGTACTTCCAGGAGGGCGCCACCGCCTACCGGACGGCCCTGGCCGGGGCGCTGGACGCCCGGGTGGAGGTGGCCTGGACGGGCGTGGGCGTGGTGCCGCGCACCATCACCGGCAAGGAGCTGGCCGGAGCCCGCTCCGCGCTCGGGCACCCCCTGGTCACCATGGACAACTACCCGGTCAACGACTGGGACCCGGGCCGCATCTTCCTCGGCCCCTACGCCGGCCGCGACCCGGCGGTGGCCGGCGGCTCTGCGGGGGTGCTGACCAACGCGATGGCGCAGGGCACCCTGTCGCGGATCCCGGTGTTCACGGCCGCGGACTACGCCTGGAACCCGCGCGGTTACCGGGCCGGGGAGTCCTGGGCGGCGGCCGTGCGCGAACTGGCGGGCCCCGACCGGCGCACCCGCGAGGCGCTCGCGGCCCTGGCCGGGAACACCGCCTCCTCGGGGCTCAAACTGGAGGAGTCCGCGTACCTGAAGCCGCTGGTGGAGGAGTTCTGGCGGGCCCGCGCGGCCGGTGACCCGAAGGCAGGCGAACGGCTGCGGGCCGCTTTCACCGTGCTGCGGGAGGCCCCGGCCCGGCTGCCCTCCTTCGCGGCCGAGGCGGGCCCCTGGCTGGAGCGGCTCTCGCGGTACGGGGCCGCGGGCGAGCTGGCCGTGGACCTGCTGGGGGCCGAGGCCCGGGGCGACGGGGCGGCCGCCTGGAAGGCCTCGCGGCAACTGGAGGAGGCGCGGGGGGCGCTGGCCGAGAAGGGCGCGGCCCGGGTGGACACCTCGGTGCTGGACCCCTTCCTGAAGCGGGCGGCCGAGGAGTCCGCGGCCTGGACGGGCGCGGCCCGCCACGACGGGACGGTGGAGCGCGGAGCCGGCGCGTGGACCGTCCGGCTGGACGCCCCGCGCGCCCTGTCGGCGGTCACCGTGATGACCGCGCCGCTGGACCCGCTGTCGCGGGGCGCCGTGGTGGAGGCGCACGTTCCGGGCGAGGGCTGGCGGCGGATCGGCGAGGCGGCGGACTCCGGGTGGACCCAGGCCGACGCGGCCGGGGTGCGCGCCGACGCCGTCCGGCTGTCGTGGACGGGTGCCGACCCGGAGGTCCAGGGGGTCGTGCCGTGGTTCGCCGACGGGCCGCGGGTCCGCTTCGAGCCGGCCGACGCGACGCCGGCCGACGCGGAGATCGGCGGGGCCCCGCGCACGGTGACGGCGCGGCTCTCCGCCCTGGGCCCCGCCGAGGTGCGCGGCCCGCTCACGGTGGCCGCGCCGCCCGGGGTGCGCGTGCGGGCCCCGGAGAACCTGGTGGTGCCGCGCGGGGCCGCGGTGTCGGTCCCGCTGGAGGTGACCGTCCCGGCGGGCACCCCGGCCGGGAGCTACGAGGTCACCGTCGGCTTCGCCGGGGAGTCGCGCAGGCTCGCCGTCCGGGCGGTGCCGCGTACCGGCGGCCCGGACCTGCTGCGCACCGCCCGGGCCTCCTCCTCGGCGGACGAGGACCCGCGCTTCCCGGCGTCGGCGGCCGTGGACGGCTCCGATGCCACCCGGTGGTCCTCCCCGGCGGTGGACGGGGCGTGGTGGCGGGCGGAGCTGGCGGCCCCGGCGCGGATCGGCCTGCTCACCCTGCACTGGCAGGAGGCGTACCCCTCCGCGTACCGGGTCGAGACCTCCGCGGACGGCCTGAGCTGGCGCCCGGCGGCCGCCGTGACCTCGCGGGGCGGTGTGGACACCGTCCGGCTGGACGCGCCGGGCACCCGGTTCGTCCGTGTCACGTGCGACCGCCGGGCGACCCGGTTCGGCTGCAGTCTCTGGTCGGCCTCGGCCTTCGCGGTGGCTCCGTGACCGCGCTCCCCGGCCGGGGGTCGCCCGCCCCTATGACGCGGCGGCCCCGATCCGCTCCAGCGCGTCGTCGGCCCCGTACGGCTGGAGGTACGGCATCCAGCGGGGGTCGCGGTGGCCCGTCCCGATGATCCGCCACGCCAGACCGGACGGCGGGGCGGGCTGGTGGCGCAGCCGCCAGCCCAGCTCCAGCAGGTGCCGGTCCGCCTTCACGTGATTGCACCGGCGGCAGGCGGCGACCACGTTGTCCCATGCGTGCTGGCCACCCCGGCTGCGCGGGATGACGTGGTCGACGCTGGTGGCGACGGCCCCGCAGTACATGCAACGGCCACCGTCGCGGGCGAAGAGCGCGCGGCGGGTGAGTGGAACGGGCCCCCGGTAGGGGACCCGCACGAAGCGCTTGAGCCGGACCACGCTGGGCGCGGGGACGGCTCTCGTCGCGCTGTGCAGAAAGGCGCCCGATTCCTCGAGGGAGACCGCTTTGTTCTCCAGTACGAGGACGAGCGCGCGGCGGAGCGGTACGACGCCGAGCGGCTCGTACGACGCGTTGAGGACCAGGACGTGCGGCACGGACTGCCTCCTTGTACGCCGGCGGCGCGTGGCTCGCGCCGGGACGATCTGCTCTCCAGTCTCCCCTTACGGCTGGTCGAAGCGCCACCACGCGCCCGTAACGGGTCCGAGGTGTTTTCAACCACACCCCGTTCATCCCCAGGTGAGTCCGGTCTCTCCCTCGAACACGACAACGGGGTCGGGCGTGTGCCCCGTTAGTGTGGTTGCCCTGCCCGCACATTTCGGTCCCGCGGGCAGACCGCTACGCCTGGAGGTTCCCCGCCGTGCCCTCGCCCGCCACTCTGCTCCCGTTGGCAGCGAACACCACCGACGACGCCGCCGAGAGCGTGACCAACGCCGCGAGCTTCATCGAGGAGAACTGGGCCACCTGGCTGAGCATCGGTCTGCGGATCCTGCTGATCGTCGTGATCGCGGCCCTGCTGCGCTCGGTGGTCCGCAAGGCGCTGACCAAGCTGATAAGCCGGATGAACACCAGCGCCGAGGCCGTCGAGGGCACCGCGCTCGGCGGGCTGCTGGTCAATGCCGAGCGGCGCCGCCAGCGTTCCGAGGCGATCGGGTCCGTGCTGCGGTCGGTGGCCTCGTTCCTGATCCTCGGCACGGCCGCGCTGATGGTCCTGGCCGCGCTGAAGATCGACCTGGCCCCGCTGCTGGCGAGTGCCGGTGTGGCGGGTGTGGCGATCGGTTTCGGTGCCCGCAACCTCGTGACGGACTTCCTCTCCGGCGTGTTCATGATCATGGAGGACCAGTACGGCGTCGGCGACAAGATCGACGCCGGGGTGGCCTCCGGCGAGGTGATCGAGGTCGGCCTGCGCGTGACGAAGCTGCGCGGCGACAACGGGGAGATCTGGTACGTCCGCAACGGCGAGATCAAGCGGATCGGCAACCTCAGCCAGGGCTGGGCGACCGCGGGCGTGGCCGTGCAGGTCAAGCCGACGGAGAACCTGGCGCGCATCCGCGAGGTCGTCCAGGGCGTCGCGGACGGGCTGGCGAAGGAGTCCCCGTGGGACGAGCGCCTGTGGGGTCCGGTGGAGGTGCTGGGCCTGGACGAGGTGCTGCTGGCCTCCATGACCGTGAAGGTGTCGGCGAAGACCATGCCGGGGCAGCAGTTCGCCGTGGAGCGCGAGCTGCGCTGGCGGATCAAGGAGGCCTTCGACGCGGCGGGCATCCGGATCATCGGCGGTCTGCCGGACGCCGCCGAGCCGGAGGAGGGCCCCGACCCGGCCGCCTCCGTCGCCCCGCCCTCGGCGCTGGCCAACCCGGCGTCCCCGCAGTCCATGGCCGCCACCCCGATCCCGCCGCAGGGCGCTGCCGGCGGTCCCCGGATCTCCAAGTAGCGCTCCGCACCCCCGCGATCCAGCTGCCCCGCCGGTCCTTTCCGGCGGGGCAGCCGCATGTCCGGCGGCCTGCGCGGACGCGGCCATTGACAGGGCTCAGCAGCTGATAGGAAACTTCCCTAACAGTTCACCTCGGTGAGGGAGAAACGCCCCATGCCCGCCGTCACGCCCGGAACACCCAGCCTGCTGCGCGCCATGAACGACCGCGCCGCGCTGGAGCTGCTGCTGACGCACGGACCGCTGTCCCGCACCCGGATCGGACACCTCACCGGCCTGTCCAAACCCACCGCCTCGCAGCTGCTCGCCCGGCTGGAGGCCGCCGGACTGGTCGTCGCCACCGGCACCGACGAAGGCCGCCCCGGCCCGAGCGCCCAGCTGTACGCCCTCAACGCCCGGGCCGCGTACGTCGGCGGACTCGACGTGACCCCCGACGGGGTGCACGCCGCCGTCGCCGACCTGACCGGCACCGTCATCGGCGGCTTCGAGCTCCCCTACACCGAAGGCTCCGACGCCGTCGGCCAGGTCACCGCCGCCCTGGACGGAGCCGCCCTGGCCGCCGGGCTCCAGCGCCGCGACCTGCACCGCGTCGTCATCGCCACCCCGGGCGCCTTCGACCCGCAGACCGGCCAGCTGCGCTACGCCAGCCACCTCCCCGGCTGGCACTCCCCCACCCTGCTCGACGAACTGGCCACGGCCCTGCCCATGCCGGTCGGGTACGAGAACGACGTGAACCTCGCCGCCGTCGCCGAACAGCGCCTCGGCGCGGCCCGCGGCCACGAGGACTTCGTGCTGCTGTGGAACGAGGACGGCCTCGGCGCGGCCCTCGTGCTCGGCGGCCGGCTGCACCGGGGCTGGACCGGCGGCGCGGGCGAGGTGGGCTTCCTGCCCGTACCCGGCCACCCCCTGGTCCGGCAGGTCACCCGGATCAACTCGGGCGGGTACCAGGAGCTGGCCGGCGCCCAGGTCGTGCCCCGGCTCGCCCGCGAACTCGGCATCGAGGCGCCCGAGATCCCCGAGATCCCCGACGCGGCCGCCGGGACGGGGACAGGCACCGGAGCCGGAGCCGCCCGGCCCGCCGCCGCCCCGCACGGGCCCCAGGTGGCCGCCGCCGTCGCCCTGCTCCGGCGGGCCGCCGCCGGGCCCGAAGGCCCGTACCTGACCTTCCTCCAGTCGTACGCCACCGTCCTCGCGACCGGCCTGGCCTCGCTCGTCGCCGTACTGGACCCGGAGATCGTGGTCCTGTCCGGCGCCGTGATCAACGCGGGCGGCGAGCCGCTCCGCGCCCTGCTGGAAGCCGAACTCGCCGAACTGGCACCCTCCCGGCCCCGGCTGGTCGCCGGCGAGGTGCGCGAACGGCCCGTCCTGCGCGGCGCCCTGGAGAGCGCCCTGGCCGACACCCGCGAGGAAGTCTTCGACACCTCCCGCTGACCCGCCCCGCCCCGCTCCCCCATCCCCCTGGCACATCCACCGGAAGTTCCTCCCCCAGAGAGCGAGCACCGCCATGCCCAGAACCGGACGCCTCATCACCGCGACCGCCACCCTGGCCGCCCTCTCCGTACTCGCCACCGCGTGTACGGGCGAGAGCGGCACCAGCGCCTCCGACGACCCGAAGGCGGACGTCACCCTCAACTTCTGGCACGGCTGGTCCGAGCCCGGCGAGGTGAAGGCGATCGAGGAGAACGTCGCCCGGTTCCAGAAGACGCATCCGAACATCAAGGTCAACGTCACCGGCAACATGACCGACGACAAGATCAACCAGGCGCTGCGCGCGGGCGGCGACAAGTCCCCCGACGTGGTCTCCTCCTTCACCACCGACAGCGTCGGCAAGTTCTGCAACTCCGGCGCCTTCGCCGACCTGAACCCCTTCCTGCGGAAGTCCGGGGTGGACAAGGCGAAGGTCTTCCCCAAGCCCCTGCTGGAGTACACGCAGTTCAAGGGCGACCAGTGCACGCTCCCGCTGCTGAACGACGCCTACGGCCTGCTCTACAACAAGACCGCCTTCGCGGCCGCGGGCATCACCGAACCCCCCAGGACGTGGACCCAGTTCGCCGAGGCCGCGCAGAAGCTGACGAAGCCCAACGGGGACTCGTACGACCAGCTCGGCGTGATGCCCACCTTCCACGGCTACGAGAGCGCCCCGCAGCGCCTGGTCGCCCAGTGGAGCCCCACCTACTTCGGCGCCGACGGCGGCTCCAACCTGGCCGGGGACCCGGCCTTCGCGAAGATGCTGACCGCGCAGAAGGACCTGGTCGCCAAGCTCGGCGGGTACGAGAAGCTGGAGAAGTTCCGCTCCACCTTCGGTGACGAGTGGAGCGCCGAACACCCCTTCCACAAGGGCCTGGTCGCCATGCAGATCGACGGGGAGTGGCGGGCCTCCATGGCCAAGGAGGCCGGGGTCGGCTTCGAGATAGGCACCGCCCCGCTGCCCGTGCCCGACGACCAGATCGCCGACTACGGCAAGGGCTACGTCTCCGGCACCGTCATGGGCATCTCCTCGGCGAGCCGCAAGCAGAACGCCGCCTGGGAACTGGTGAAGTACATGACCACCGACACCGAGGCCGTGGTCGCCTTCGCCAACGCCATCCACAACGTGCCCTCGACCCTCGCCGCGCTGGACTCACCGGACCTCCAGGTGACCCCCGAGTTCAAGACCTTCCTCGACATCTCCCGGCACCCGAAGTCGAACACCACCCCGGCCCAGGCCGACGGCGGCACCTACCAGCTGACCTTCCAGGACTTCGCGTACAAGACGGAGAAGGGCGACGTCGCCGACCTCCCCGCCGGTCTCGCCGCCACCGACCGGCAGATCGACACGGACATCGCGAAGGCCAAGTAACCCGAGATGACCACCAGCACCCCCACCCTGCGGGCGAAGCGCCGGCGGTCCGCCCTGCGGACCGCGGCGTTCATGTCGCCCTGGCTGATCGGCTTCGCCGTCTTCTTCGCCTATCCGCTGCTGTCCACCGTGTACTTCTCCTTCACCAGGTACGACGGGTTCCGGCCGCCCGTCGCCAACGGCCTGGACAACTGGAGCTACGTCTTCACGGACTATCCGCTGTTCTGGCCGGCGATGCGCAACACGCTGTGGCTGGTGGTCGTCATGACCGCCTGCCGGGTCGTCTTCGGCCTCGGCGTCGGCCTGCTCATCACGAAGATCAAGACCGGCGCCGGGATCTTCCGGACCCTGTTCTACCTGCCCTACCTGGCCCCGCCGGTGGCCGCCACCCTCGCCTTCGTCTTCCTCCTCAACCCCGGCACCGGCCCCGTCAACACCCTGCTCGACGCCGTGGGACTGCCCACGCCCGGCTGGTTCACCGACGCCGACTGGTCCAAGCCCGCGCTCACCGCCCTCGCCCTGTGGGGCATCGGCGACCTGATGGTCATCTTCATGGCCGCGCTGCTCGACGTACCGAAGGAGCAGTACGAGGCCGCCGAGCTGGACGGGGCCGGGGCCTGGGCCCGCTTCCGGCACATCACCCTGCCGAACATCTCCCCGATCATCCTGTTCGCCGTGGTCACCGGGGTCATCCAGGCCATGCAGTACTACACGCAGCCGCTGGTCGCCGGAAAGACGGCCGCCGGGGTCATCGGCGGCTCCGGGCAGCAGTTCGAACCCGGCTACCCCGACAAGTCCACCCTGACCCTGCCCCAGCTCGTCTACAACGTCGGGTTCCAGCGCTTCGACTACGGAACCGCCTGCGTCGTCGCCCTGGTGCTGTTCGCCCTCTCCATGGCCTTCACCGCGCTCCTGATGCGCCGCCGTGGCGGACTGATCGGAGCCGGTGACTGAGATGGCCCTGACCCAGAAGGCCCCCGTGACGCGCACGCGCGCCGCCGAGGCGCCCCCCGCCCGGCAGCACACCCGTACGGCCGTCCTCCACTGGATCGCCGTGCACTCCCTCGGAGTCGCCGCCGCCCTGTTCTTCGTCCTCCCGTTCGTCTTCCTCTTCCTCACCTCCCTGATGAGCGACCAGCAGGCGCTGACCCGCGACCTGTGGCCGCGCACCTGGGAATGGGACAACTACGCCAAGGTCTGGAACACCCCCGGCTTCCTGACCTGGTGGCGCAACACCCTGCTGTACGCGGGCCTCGGCACCCTGCTGACCGTCGTCTCCTCGGTGCCCGTCGCCTACGCCCTCGCCAAGTTCCGCTTCCGCGGACGGCGACTGTCGCTGCTCCTGGTGATCGCCATGATGATGCTGCCGCCGCAGGTGGTCGTCATCCCCATGTACCTCTTCTGGGCCAAACAACTGGACCTCTCCGGCACCCTGTGGCCGCTGATCATCCCCATGGCCTTCGGCGACGCCTTCTCCATCTTCCTGCTGCGCCAGTTCCTGCTCACCATCCCCGACGAGTACCTCGACGCCGCCAGGGTCGACGGCTGCGGCGAACTGCGGACCCTGCTGCGCGTGGTCCTGCCGATGGCCAAACCCGGCATCGCCGCCGTCGCGCTCTTCCAGTTCTTCGCCGCCTGGAACGACTACTTCGGCCCGCAGATCTACGCCTCCGACAACCCGGCCGCCTGGACCCTCAGCTACGGGCTGGAGTCCTTCAAGGGCGCGCACCACACCAACTGGAACCTCACCATGGCGGCGACCGTGCTCGTCATGGCACCGGTGATCGTCCTCTTCTTCTTCGCCCAGAAGGCGTTCGTCGAAGGCGTCACCCTGACCGGAGTGAAAGGCTAGGCCCGATGAAACTCGCAGTGGTGGGCGGCGGTTCCACCTACACGCCCGAACTGATCGACGGCTTCGCACGGCTGCGCGACACCCTGCCCCTCACCGAACTGGTGCTCATCGACCCCGCCACCGAACGGCTGGAGCTGATCGGCGCCCTCGCCCGGCGGATCTTCGCCCGGCAGGGCCACCCCGGCCGGATCACCACCACCTCCGACCTGGACTCCGGGGTCGCCGGCGCCGACGCCGTCCTGCTCCAGCTGCGCGTCGGCGGGCAGGCCGCCCGGCTCCAGGACGAGACCTGGCCGCTGGAGTGCGGCTGCGTCGGCCAGGAGACCACCGGCGCCGGCGGGCTGGCCAAGGCCCTGCGCACCGTCCCCGTCGTCCTCGACATCGCCGAACGCGTCCGCCGGGCCGCCCCCGACGCCTGGATCATCGACTTCACCAACCCCGTCGGGATCGTCACCCGGGCCCTGCTCCAGGCCGGGCACAAGGCGGTCGGCCTGTGCAACGTCGCCATCGGCTTCCAGCGCAAGTTCGCCGCGCTGCTCGGCGTCACCCCCGCCGAGGTCCACCTCGACCACGTCGGCCTCAACCACCTGACCTGGGAGACCGGCGTACGCCTCGGCGGCCCGGACGGCGCCGACGTGCTGCCGGCCCTGCTGGCCGAACACGGCGGGGCCATCGCCGCCGACCTGCGCCTGCCGCGCCCCGTCCTGGACCGGCTCGGCGTCGTGCCCTCGTACTACCTGCGCTACTTCTACGCCCACGACGAGGTGGTCCGCGAGCTCGGCGAGAAGCCCTCCCGGGCCGCCGAGGTCGCCGCGATGGAGAAGGAACTCCTCGCCCTGTACGCCGATCCCGCGCTCGACGAGAAGCCCGCGCTGCTCGCCAAGCGGGGCGGGGCCTTCTACTCGGAGGCGGCCGTGGACCTCGCCGGAGCCCTGCTGGGCGACGGCGGGCCGTCCGTACAGGTGGTCAACACCCGCAACGACGGGACCCTGCCCTTCCTCCCCGACGACGCCGTCATCGAGGTCCAGGCCCGCGTCGACGGCGCCGGCCCCCTCGCGCTGCCCGTGCCCCGGCTGGACCCCCTGTACGCCGGGCTCGTCTCGCACGTCACCGCGTACGAGGACCTCGCGCTGGATGCCGCGCTGCGCGGCGGGCGCGAGCGGGTCTTCCGGGCGCTCCTCGCGCACCCGCTGGTCGGCCGGTTCGAGGTCGCCGAGGGGCTGACCGACCGGCTGCTCGCGCACAACAAGGAGCACCTGCCATGGGCGTGAACGGCCCCGCGGCGGCAGCCGTCCTCGCCATCGACGCGGGCAACAGCAAGACGGACGTGGCCCTCATCGGCGCCGACGGCACCGTCCTCGGCACCGGGCGCTCCGGGGGCTTCCAGCCGCCCCGGGTCGGCGTCGAGGCGGCCGTGGACGTGCTCGGGCTGGCCGTCGCGGAGGCCGCCGAGGCCGCCGGGCTGCGGCCCGGCACCCCGTACGCGGCCCGCGTCTCGGCGTGCCTGGCCAATGCCGACCTCCCCGTGGAGGAGCGGCAGCTCGCCGACGCGGTCGGCGCGCGCGGCTGGGGGGCGGCGACCGAGGTGCGCAACGACACCTTCGCGATCCTGCGGGCGGGGCTGTCGGGGTCCGGTCTGCCGCGCGGGGTCGCGGTGGTGTGCGGGGCGGGGATCAACTGCGTCGGCATGCTGCCCGACGGGCGCACCGCCCGCTTCCCGGCGCTCGGGGCGATCTCGGGCGACTGGGGCGGCGGGGTCGGCCTCGCGGAGGAGGCCCTGTGGTGGGCGGCCCGGGCCGAGGACGGGCGCGGCGGCCCCACCCTGCTGGCGCGGGCCCTGCCCGGGCACTTCGGGCTGGCTTCGATGGCCGCGCTGATCGAGGCGCTGCACCTGGGCCCGGTGGCCCGGCGGCGCGTGCACGAACTGGTGCCGGTGCTGTTCGCGGTGGCCGCCGGGGGCGACCCGGTGGCGGCGGCGATCGTGGAGCGGCAGGCCACGGAGGTGGTGGCGCTGGCCTCGGTGGCGCTGGGCCGGCTGGGGCTGCTGGACGAGGAGGTACCGGTCCTGCTGGGCGGCAGCGTCCTCGCGGCCCGCCACCCGCAGCTGAACGACCGGATCGCGGAACTCCTGGCCGCCCGCGCCCCGCGGGCCCGCCTCTCGGTGGTGACGACCCCCCCGGTCCTCGGCGCCGGCCTCCTGGGCCTGGACGCCACCTGCGCACCCCCGGAGGCCCACGCCAAACTCCGCGCCCATTTCGGATGAACCTCCGCTGAGCGGAGCCGGATCGGGAACCGTGGGGGCGGGGGCGGCGTATTGACGGTGAAGGGGACGTGGGGAGGGGGCGGGGGGAGAGGATCGCCCAAGATCGGGCTCCGGGTGCTGTGGTCGGGCGGCACTACGGCCATACTGCTGCGGAGCAGAGGGACCGAGGGGGAGGTCACGGTGGCCATCACGACACGCGCGTCCGCGCCCGGGAGCGGTGTCTCCGGCGCGCCCGCCGGGCCGGATCCGGAGCGGAGCACCGCCTGGGCCGAGGGCGTGGAGCGGCTGCGCGCCGCGGCCGTGACCGAGCCGGGCCGGCTGCGGATCATCGGGGCGGTGCTCGCCGCCCTGGTGGTGCTGTTCGGCGCCGTGGCGGTGTTCGAGGTCTCCGGCCGGGTCACCGCCGCGGACGACGTGGTGGGCCGCAGCCAGCCGCTGAGCGCGGACGCGGCGAGCATCTACCGCTCCCTCGCGGATGCCGACACGGCCTCCTCCAGCGGTTTCCTGGCGGGCGCCCAGGAGCCCCGCGAGGTGCGCCAGCGCTACGAGAAGGACATCGCGAACGCCTCCCGGCTGCTGGTCAGCGCGGCGGCCAACACCGGGGCGGGCGGCGAGTCCCGCAAGGAGATCGCCCTCCTCGGCGAGCAACTGCCCCGCTACACGGGCCTCATCGAGCAGGCCCGCGCGACCAACCGGCAGGGCCTGCCGCTGGGCGGCGCGTACCTGCGCTACGCCAACGAGCAGATGAGCACGGTGCTGCTGCCCGCCGCCCAGCGCCTGTACGAGGCGGAGACCGGCCGGCTCTACACGGACTACGACGAGGCCCGCTCCTGGCCCCTGGCCGCCACGGCCGCGGGGCTGCTGGCCCTGGCCGCCCTGGTGTGGGCGCAGCGGCGCGACTACCTGCGTACGCACCGGGTGTTCAACCACGGGCTGCTGGCGGCGACGGCCGCCGCGGCCGTGGTGCTGCTGTGGCTGACGGTGGGCCACTCGGTCGCCCGGGCGGGGCTGGGCGAGGCCCGGGCGGACGGGCAGGAGTCGCTGAAGGTGCTCAACGACGCGCGGATCGCCTCGCTCCAGGCCCGGGCCAACGAGAACCTGACGCTGATCGCGCGGGGCGCCGTACTGGCCGAGGACAAGAAGTCCGACAAGTACGACGTGGACTACGCGAGGAACATGAAGCAGCTCGACGAGGGGCTGGCGCGGGCGCTGCGGCTGGCCGACGACGAGAGCGGCCGGGATCCCGTCGCGAAGGCCGTGGCCGGTGTGGCGCAGTGGAAGCAGCGGCACGCGGCGGCCCGGGAGTCGGACAACAAGGGCGACTACGAGCAGGCGCTGCCCCAGGTCATCGGCGACGAACGGCACAAGGACAGCAGCGGGGCCTCGTTCGACACGGTGGACGCCTCTCTGGAACGGGCCGTGGCGCACGAGCAGAATCAGTTCACCCGGGCCGCCCGGGACGGGCTCGGCGCGCTGGGCGGGCTGACGACGGGCTCGGCGGCGCTGGCGGTCGTCGGCGCGGCCGGGGCTCTCCTCGGCATCGGTCGCAGGCTTTCGGAGTACAGGTGAAATCGATGCGGATACGGCGGACAGGGACGGGCCGGCTGCGCGGCTGGGGCGGCGTGAGCGCGATGGCGGCCGCCTGTGCGGTGACGGCGGCCGCGGTGCTGCTGCCGCTGGCCGGAACCTCGCCGGGCGCGGGGCACCGTACGGCGGTCCAGGAGCCCGCGTCGATGGCGGCGGCCCCCTTCGCGCCCGCCGACACCTGCCAGGACCCGGAGGCGAGCCTGGCCCCGTCCGGTCTGGACGGGCCGACGATCGAGCGGATCCGCAAGGCGGGCAAGCTCGTGGCGGGCGTGGACCAGAACAGCTTCAAGTGGGGCTACCGCAATCCCGACGGCCACCTCGACGGCTTCGACATCGACCTGGTCAAGGCCATAGCCAAGGACATACTGGGCAAGGAGGACCTGGTCATCTACCGGGCCATCCCGACCAGTCAGCGCATTCCGGCGCTCCAGGAGGGCCGCGTCGACATCGTCGTGCGGACGATGACGATCAACTGCAAGCGGCTGGAGGACGTCGCGTTCTCCACCGCCTACTTCGAGGCCGGGCAGCAGGTGCTGGCCCCCAAGGGCTCGCGCATCACCGGCTACGACGCCTCGCTGGAGGGCCGCCGGATCTGCACGGCCGCCGGTTCCACGGCGGAGGCGGCGCTCAAGTCCAAGTCGTACGGTTCGGTGTCCGTGTCGGTGCCCAACCAGCTGGACTGCCTGGTGCGGCTCCAGCTGGGCGAGGTCGACGGGATCATCACCGACAACGCCCTCGCCGCCGGCCAGGCGGCGCAGGACCCCTCGGTGCAGCTGGTCGGGGCGCCGTTCACCCGCGAGTTCTACGGGGTGGCCATGAACAAGGACGCCGGCGACCTGGTGCGCCGGGTGAACAAGGTCCTGGAGAACTACCGCGCGGGCGGCGAGCAGAGCCCCTGGGTCACCTCGTACCGGAAGCATTTCGAAGGCGTCCTGCCGAGCCCCGCCCTGCCACCCGCCCCCAAGTACCGGAACGGCTGAGGCCTGTGTCGGATTCGAAGCCGTACGCGAGTCATCCGGGGGCGGTTCCGGCGGTGATGGACCGGGACGACGTCGACCGCGCGCTGGCGCGGCTGGGCGCGGAGCACGAGGCCGTGGAGACCTCGCTGCTCGCGCTCCAGGACCACGCCGGGCGCCGGCTGCTGGAGGGCGCGGCGCTGAGCGGGGTGACCAAGGAGCGGTGGGCCGCCGCCGACGCGGCGATCACCCGGCTGTGGACGTGCTTCGACGCCTACAGCGGGGCGCTGGCCGCCGCCCGGGAGATCCGTGAGCGGCGCCGCTGGCCGTCCCGGGAGGACCTGGCCGAGCTGACCGAGCGGCTGCGCGGTCCCGGGGTGGTGATCGCCGGCGCCGGGGTGGAGGGCGCCGCGCTCGCGGAGCGGTTCTCGCTGGCCGAGCTGGTGGCCCGGATGAACGAGCTGTACGCGGGCTCCCTGGACGTGGTGGTCGCCGCCGACGCGGTGTGGTCGGCGCTGCCGGCCCGGATCGACCTGCTCGGTGCCGAGCTGCACCGCACGCGCGCCCTGGCGCGTTCGGTGGGGGTGAGGCCGGGCGAGCACCCGTCGGGGGACGACCTGGAGGAGATCACCGCCGAGCTGGCCGCGCTGCGGGAGGAGGTGATCGCCGATCCGCTGGGCTTCTGGGTCGCGGTCGCGGGGAGTTCCGCCCCGGGCGGGGGCCGTCCGGACACCGGCCGCTACGACCGGGCGGCGCGCGCGCTGGACGACGTACGCCGTGAGGTCGAGGCGGTGCTGACGGTACGGCAGGACGCGGAGGCGCGGCTGATCGCCCTGCGGGACGTGCTCTCGCGGGCCGACCGGACGCTGGCGGAGGCGCGGACGGCGCGCGGCGAGGTGCTGGCGAAGATCGCGGCGTCGGAGGTCCCGGCGGTCAGCGGACCGCCGACGGCCCTGCAGGAGCAGCTGGCGGCGGCGGCCGAGTACCGGCGGCGGTCCCAGTGGCACCGGCTGTCCCCGTTGCTGGACGCGCTGGAGGACCGGGCCGAGGAGGAACTCCGGCGGGCCCGCGAATCGTTGACGGCGGTGACGGCGCCCTTGGCGGTACGGGCGGAACTGCGCGGCCGGCTGGACGCGTACAAGGCGAAGGTGGCCCGGCACGGCATGGCGGAGGATCCGCTGCTGATCGAGCGCTACGACACGGCCCGGCGGATGCTGTGGAGTGCGCCCTGCGACCTGCGGGCCGCCGAACTGGCCGTCCTGCGCTACCAGCGGGCGACGGCCGAGACACTGGTGCCGAGGCAGCCCCTGCCCGAGGACCACCGGCCCGTGGGGCCGGGGGAGGAGGACGCGTGAGCCTGATCGGAACGCCGTGCGTGCGTCCGGGCTGCCCGGGAACGTACGAGGACATGGGCGGCGGCGAGGTCTACTGCGACACCTGCGGGCTCGCGCCGGTCGGCTCGGTCGCGGCGGGCGCGGAGGAACTGGTGTCGCCGCCGACGGGGATGACGAGCGCGGCCCGGCACGGGGACTCCCGGGGGTCGGCGGGCTCGCGCGGCTCGGGCCGCTCGTCGGCGTCGGCGCGCTCCTCGCGGTCCTCCCGCTCCTCGTCCTCGCGCCGTTCGGTGTCGGGGCGGCTGTCGCGGTCCCTGTCGGGCACGGGGGCCTCCGCCCGTTCGGTGTCGGTGCGCAGTTCGGGCTCCGCCGCCCCCGCCTCGGGGCGCAGCCGGCTGGGCGCCGGGCTGGTCACCATGCCGGAGGTGCCTCGTCCGGATCCTTCGGCGGCGGTGCTGGCGAACCCGGAGGTGCCCGAGCGCAAGCGGTTCTGCTCGCGTTCGGACTGCGGGGCTCCGGTGGGCCGCGCGCGGGGCGACCGGCCGGGCCGGACGGAAGGGTTCTGCACCAAGTGCGGGCACCCGTACTCCTTCGTGCCGAAGCTGCGCGCCGGTGACGTGGTGCACGGCCAGTACGAGGTGGCGGGCTGCCTCGCGCACGGCGGCCTCGGCTGGGTCTACCTGGCGGTGGACCGGGCGGTGTCGAACCGGTGGGTGGTCCTCAAGGGCCTGCTGGACACCGGCGACCAGGACGCGATGGAGGCGGCGATCTCCGAGCGGCGCTTCCTGGCGGAGATCGAGCACTCCAACATCGTGCGGATCTACAACTTCGTGGAGCACCTGGACCAGCGGACGGGTTCGCTCGACGGGTACATCGTCATGGAGTACGTGGGCGGCAAATCGCTGAAGGAGATCGCGAACGAGCGGCGCCGGCCGGACGGGCGGCGCGATCCGCTGCCGGTGGAGCAGGCGTGCGCGTACGGGATCGAGGCGCTGGAGGCGCTCGGGCACCTGCACAGCAGGAACCTCCTGTACTGCGACTTCAAGGTCGACAACGCGATCCAGCAGCAGGACCAGCTGAAGCTGATCGACATGGGCGCGGTCCGGCGGATGGACGACGACGAGTCGGCGATATACGGGACGGTGGGCTACCAGGCGCCGGAGGTGGCGGAGCTGGGGCCTTCGGTGGCCTCGGACCTGTACACGGTGGCCCGCACCCTGGCCGTGCTGACCTTCGACTTCCAGGGCTACACGAACGTGTTCGTGGATTCGCTGCCGGATCCGGAGCACATCGAGGTCTTCGGCCGGTACGAGTCCTTCTACCGGCTGCTCGTACGGGCGACCGATCCGGATCCCGGGCGGCGGTTCGCCTCCGCCCAGGAGATGGCGGACCAGCTGACGGGTGTACTGCGGGAGGTGGTCGCGCTGCAGACGGGCCGGCCGCGGCCGCAGCCGTCGACCCTGTTCGGGCCGGAACTGCGGGTTCCGGACACCCGGTTGTACGCGGACGCGGCGGGGGCGGAGGTGTCCCGGCTGGGTGTACGGGAGGTCCCGCGGCGGATGTGGGCGCGCCGGGGTGCCCCGGCGGCGGCTTTGGAGGTGGCGGCCCCGCGGGCCCTCGCGCCGACGGGTGGTCCCGCCGTCGCCCCGGCTCCTGTGGCGGGCGGGGCGGCGAGCGTGCCCGCGCTCGGGACCACCGCCACGCACATCGCGGGCGCGGGGGTGCCGGGGCAGCGCGGTGGGGGCGGGGCTCCGGTGCCGGTGGCTCCGTTCCCGATGACGGCGGCTTCGGCCGCGGCTCCGGCGGCTTCGGCCGCGCCGGGGACGGCGCCCGGGCCGTCGGCGACGGCTGCGTCTCCGGCGGCTACGGCGGCTTCGGCTGGTACGGCCACGACGGCTACGGCTGCCAAGTCGGCGACGGCCGCGACGCCCACGGCCACGGCCACGGCGCCCGGGCTGGCCGCGCTCGACGCGTGCGACACGGCGCTGGCCCTGCCGGTGCCGCTGGTGGACCCGACCGACCCCAACGCGGGCTTCCTGGCCGGACTCCTCGCCTCCGCCCCCGCCGACCTGCTGGCCGCGCTCGGCTCGGCCCCGGCCGACTCCGCCGAGCTGCGGCTGCGGGAGCTGCGCGCCCGCCTGGAACTCGGCGAACCGGCCTTCGCGGGCGAGGCCCTCGCCGAACTGGAGGCGCGGCATCCGGACGACTGGCGGGTGGTGTGGGCGCGCGGGATCGCCTCGCTGGCCACCGGGGACGACGAGATAGCGGCCCTCTCCTTCGACGCCATCTACGACGCCTTCCCCGGCGAGCCCGCGCCGAAGCTGGCCCTCGGGCTGTGCGCGGAGGTCCTGGGGCAGCTGGACAACGCCGCCGAGTACTACCGGCTCGTGTGGATCACCGACCCCGGGTTCGTCAGCGCGGCCTTCGGGCTGGCCCGGGTGCAGCTGGCCGCCGGGGACCGGGCGGCGGCGGTGCGCACCCTGGAGTCCGTGCCGGAGGCCTCGATCCACTACACCGCCGCACGGGTGGCGGCCGTACGGGCACGCCTGCGCGACCGGTCCCCTCAGGAGGCCCTGCTGGCGGACCTGGGGGCGGCGTCCGACCAGGTGGAGGCGCTGCGGCGGTTCGGGCTCGACCCGGAACGCCAGGAGCGGCTGGCTACGGAGGTTCTGGGCTCGGCCCTGGACTGGGTACTGTCGGGTAGCCGGGGTGCCGACCCCGGCCGGACCTCGCTGCTCGGCAGTCAACTGGACGAGCGGGGGCTGCGCTTCGGCCTGGAGCGCTCGTACCGCGTCCTCGCTCGGCTGGCGCAGCGGGGCGAGGAGAGGATCGAACTGGTGGAGCGGGCAAACCGTTTCCGTCCCCGGACGTGGGTGTGAGTGATGTCGATGCATCGGCTGTCGGGCTGCCCCAACTGCGCGGAACCTCTGGAGGAGGGTGACCGTTTCTGCGGCGTGTGCGGGTACGCCCTGTCCTCCCCGCCCCCGCCGCCGGACCCCGATCCGACCCTGCCCGTCGGTTCCTTGACGCCCCCGTCCAAGGCGTCCGCCGCGCCCCGGACCCCGACGGCGTCCACGACCACCCACCCCGGCCAGGGCCCCGGCGTCCCACCGTCCGGCGAACCCGGGGCGTACTCCCCCACGTCCACGGACCCGACCCCGTCCGGCCCCGCGCCCGGCGGCGCCCCCGTCACCGGGGCCGGGGCGTACTCCCCCGCGAACCCGGCGCCGGCCGGTTCCGCGCCCGGCGGTCACCCCGGCCAGGAAGGCGCGGCGCCCGCCGCCTACCCCGCAGCCCCGGCCCACGCTCCGGCACCCGCGGGGAGCGCCCCCTACGGGGTGCCCGCGCCCGGGTGGGAGAGCGCGGCCGAGCACGCGCCGACCTTGGCCGGGGACGCCTCCGGTCTGCCGGGTCCGGGTGCCCCCTGGGGCTCCGCCGACTCCGGGCACGAGGCCCCGTACGGCCAGGAGCCCCTCCGCCACGACCTCCCCGGCGGGAGCGGCACGCCGCAGGGCCCGCCCCCGCCCGGAGAGCCGTACGGCGACACCCCGCAGGCGCCGCCCGCGCCCGAGGACCCGTACGCCTCGCAGGGCGACGGCGGGAAGACCTGCGTCGCCTGCCGCGCCGGGCACGTGGACACCGACGGGTACTGCGAGCACTGCGGCCACGCGCAGCCCCGCGAGCGCGACCACCTGGAGGAGGAGCTCGGCAGCGTCGCCGCCGTCAGCGACCGCGGCCTGCGCCACCACCGCAACGAGGACTCCTTCGCCGTGGCGGCCACCGCCCTGCCCGACGGCTCCGCCGCCACCGTGGCCATCGTCTGCGACGGCGTCTCCTCCGCGAGCCGCCCCGACGAGGCCTCCGAGGCCGCCGCCGGCGCCGCCAACGAGGCGCTGCTCGACGCCCTCCCCCGCGGCGCCCACCCGACGGAGGCCATGCACGAGGCGATCCTCGCGGCGGCCGCCGCCGTGAGCGCCCTCGCCCCCGAGACCCCCGGCGCGCAGAACGCTCCGGCCTGCACCCTGGTCGGCGCCGTCGTCAGCGGCGGGGTCCTGACCATCGGCTGGGTCGGCGACAGCCGCGCCTACTGGGTCCCCGACGACCGCGCCGCCCTGCCCCGGCGCCTCACCGAGGACGACTCCTGGGCCGCCCAGATGGTCGCGGCCGGTCTGATGGGCGAGGCCGAGGCGTACGCCGACGTCCGGGCCCACGCCATCACCGGATGGCTCGGCGCCGACGCCTACGACCTCGACCCGCACACCGCCAGCTTCCGGCCGGACCACCCCGGCGTGGTCGTGGTCTGCACCGACGGGCTGTGGAACTACGCCGAGTCCGCGCTGGAGATGGCCCGGATCCTCCCCGCGGACGCCGCGGTCCGCCCGCTGCACAGCGCACAGGTGCTGGTCGGGCACGCCCTCGACGGGGGCGGGCACGACAACGTCACCGTCGCCGTCGTCCCCTTCAGCGCGGAACCGGACGCCGCGCGGGAACAGGAACGGGCACAGGAACACGAAGCGGAAGCGGAATCAGCGCCCCGCGCGGAAACGGAACCGCACACCGAGGTCTGACCCGCCTGCCCCAGCCAGCCCCGAGGAGTCCCACCGATGGCGAACTTCGCCAAGCCGAGCGCCCCGCGCTTCAGCGTGGAGGTGTACCAGAACGAGTTCCTTCCCGAGGGCGGGCGGGA
Organism: Streptomyces sp. NPDC059564; assembly: GCF_042735575.1. Classification (NCBI taxonomy): domain Bacteria; kingdom Bacillati; phylum Actinomycetota; class Actinomycetes; order Kitasatosporales; family Streptomycetaceae; genus Streptomyces; species Streptomyces sp. NPDC059564. The sequence continues at coordinate 26,990 of NZ_JBHWBP010000055.1, forward strand.
CGTGCACGCCATCGTGACGGTCACCTCCACCGGCGGCGCCACCGCCACCCGCGCCCTCGGCCAGGACGCGGCCGTCGTGATCATGGTCGACTGCTCCGGCTCCATGGAGTACCCGCCCGACAAGATGCGCGGCGCCCGCGAGGCCACCGCCGCCGCGATCGACACCCTCCGCGACGGGACCGCCTTCGCGGTGATCGCCGGTACCCACGTGGCGAAGGAGGTCTACCCCGGCCAGGGCCGCCTCGCCACCGCCGACCCGGCCACCCGCGCCCAGGCCAAGGAGGCCCTGCGCGCGCTCGCCGCGGGCGGCGGCACCGCCATCGGCACCTGGCTGCGCCTCGCCGACGGCCTGCTGCGCGGCTCGTCGGCCACCATCCGGCACGGCATCCTCCTCACCGACGGCCGCAACGAGCACGAGGAGCCGGCCGTGCTGCGCGCCACCCTCGACGCCTGCGCCGGCCGCTTCACCTGCGACGCCCGCGGGGTGGGCACCGACTGGGAGGTGAAGGAGGTCACCGGCATCGCGAGCGCGCTGCTCGGCTCCGCCGACATCGTCGCCGATCCGGCCCACCTCGCCGAGGACTTCACGCGCATGATGGAGAACGTCATGGGCAAGGAGGTCGCGGACGTGGCGCTGCGGCTGTGGACCCCGGTCGGGGCGGAGGTCCAGTACGTCAAGCAGGTCTCGCCCGCCCTCCAGGACCTCACCGGCCGCCGCGCCGAGGCGGGTCCCCGGGCCGGGGACTACCCGACCGGGTCGTGGGGCGACGAGTCCCGCGAGTACCACGTGTGCGTCCGGGTGCCGGGTGCGTCCGTCGGCCAGGAGATGCTGGCCGCCCGGGCCTCGCTCGTCCTGCCCGGCCCGTCGGGGGAGCCGCAGCCGCCGCTCGCCCAGGGGCTGGTGCGGGCCGTGTGGACCGCCGATCTGGCCGCCTCGACCGCCATCAGCCCGCAGGTGGCGCACTACACGGGACAGGCGGAGCTCGCGCAGGCTATCCAACAGGGCCTGGAAGCCCGCAAACTGGGTGATGTCGACGGCGCCACGGCGAAACTGGGCCGTGCCGTGCAGCTGGCGAGCGCCTCCGGGAACGCCGACACTGCGAGACTTCTGGCCAAGGTGGTGGACGTCGTGGACGCGGTCGCGGGTACTGTGCGGCTGAAAGCGAAGGTCGCCGATGCCGACGAGATGACCCTTGAAACGCGTTCGACGCAGACCGTCCGAGTGAAGAAGACCTGAACCCGAAGAGCAACCTAGACCAACCTGACGCATGACGCAGGGAGAAGGGGGAAGCGCCGCGATGCCGACCTGCCCGAACGGGCACCAGTCCGCCTCCGACGACTGGTGCGAGGTCTGCGGCCACCGCATGGCTGCCCCTACGGGCTCCCCCGCGGCGCCCTCCTACGGCTACGGCTACCCTCCCAGCGCCGGTGAGCCGACCGCCCAGGCCGAGCTGTGCCCGCAGTGCCGCACCCCGCGCGAGGCGATGGCGCCCTTCTGCGAGGAGTGCCGCTACAACTTCCTGACGCGCAGCGCGACCTCGTCGTACGCGCCGTCGAACCCCCCGGACTCCGGTACGGGAGCGGGCGCGGGCGCGGGCACCGTGCCGCCTCCGCCTCCGCCGCCCCCGCCGCCGGCTCCGCCCCAGCCGGTGTTCTCCCAGGACCACTTCGAGTACCAGGGCTCCCGGCCCTCCCGGGTCAACCGCCCGGCCGAGCCGCTCCAGCGCGAGGACGACTGGCTGCTGCCGCCGCCCTCCCACGAGCGGCAGCAGCCGGCGCAGCCGCAGCCCGTGGAGCAGGAGTACCAGCAGCCGCACTACCAGCAGCAGCCTCCGCCGCAGCACGAGTACCAGCAGCCGCAGCAGCCGGTGCAGCCGCCGCCGGTCCAGCCGCAGCCGCCCTTCCCGCCCCAGAACACCACCGCCTCCTGGACGGCGACGATCGGCCCCGACCGCTCGTACTTCATGGCGATGATGCAGCGCAGCGGCCCCGAGGCGGCCGCGCTCAATCTGCCCGCGTACTCCCCGGAGCAGCACCTTCCGCTCTCCGGCGGCCAGATCACCATCGGCCGCCGCCGCGCCTCGACGGGCGAGTCCCCGGACGTCGACCTCTCCGTGCCGCCGGAGGACCCGGGCGTCTCCCACCAGCACGCCGTGCTCGTCCAGCAGCCCGACCTCAGCTGGGCGGTCGTCGACCAGAACTCCACCAACGGCACCACCATCAACGGCGGCGAGGAACCGATCCAGCCGTACGTCCCGGTCCCGCTCGCCGACGGCGACCGGGTCCACGTGGGGGCCTGGACCACCATCACCGTCCGCCGCGGCTAGCTCCCGCCCTCCCCCAGGGGCCACACGTAGGGCCCCTGGGGATCGTCGAGCCAGGACCACTGCCCCTCGGCGGTGACCGTGACGCCGAACCGCTCGCGCGGCGGCCGGCCCTCGCGGCGCCACAGGTCCAGCGCCTCACGCGGGTGCAGCACGCCCGCCGTCAGGATCAGCAGGAACTGGAAGCGCTCGTTCTCCACCAGGTCGTACGGGACCTCGTGCAGCGGCCCCGTCGTCCCGGCGGGCGACGCCGAGGCAGCGCCGCCGCGCAGCGGGACGAAGTAGGCGGAGGTGTGCAGGAAACGGCCCTCCGCGAAATCGGCGTCCCGGACGGTGAGCGCGATCAGCCCGGTCGACAGCGGGGCCAGGATCCGGGCCCCCGGCCGGCACTGGGCGAGCCAGGCGTGCGGGATCAGCGGCAGGGTGCAGGTCACCAGGATCCGGTCGAAGGGGGCGCGGGCAGGGCAGCCGCGCGCCCCGTCCCCCGTGACCACCGTCGGCCGGTAGCCGAGCAGCGCCAGATGGGACCGCGCCGACTCGGTGATCTCCTCTTCCAGGTCCACCGTGGTGACGTGGTCATCGCCGAGGCGGTGGCACAGGAGCGCCGCGTTGTAGCCGGTCCCGGCGCCGATCTCCAGCACGTTGTCCCCGTCGCGCACCTCCAGGCACTCCAGCATCTTCGCCATCAGGGAGGGCTGGCTGCTGGAGGAGACCAGCTCGCCGTCGCGCAGCCGGGTCGCGAGCGGGGCGTCCGTGTACACGCCGCGCAGCCAGCGGGCCCGCCGGACGGGGTCCGCGTCCTCGCCCCACAGCCGCTCGTGCCCCGCTCCACGGCCGGTCCAGAAGTACGGCACGAACAGGTGCCGGGGCACGGCCGCGAAGGCCGCCCGCCAGGCCGGGTCCTCCAGCACGCCGGCCGCGGTGAGCTCGAGCACCTGCGCGGCGTGCGCGATCTCCCGCAGGTCCCGTGGCTCCGGCGCCGTCCCGTCCGGGGCGGTGCGTGGAGTGCGGGGATCGCGGGGAGTGCGTGGCGCGTGCGCGCCCGTGCCGCCCTTGCCCATGTCTCCACTGTCCTGCGGGCGGCCCCCGCGGGCGACCGCGCGGCCGTCGGCGGCGGAAGGCGGGTCCTAGGACCGGGGTCCTCCGTCCGGGCGTCTGAGACGATGGTCGGGTGAATGACGATCCGCAGAGCACCGTCCAGGAGACGACCTTCTACGAGCAGGTGGGCGGCGAGGAGACCTTCCGCCGTCTGGTCCACCGCTTCTACCAGGGGGTCGCCGGAGACCCGCTGCTGCGTCCGATGTATCCGGAGGAGGACCTCGGGCCCGCCGAGGAGCGGTTCGCGCTGTTCCTGATGCAGTACTGGGGCGGCCCGACGACGTACAGCGACAACCGCGGCCACCCGCGCCTGCGGATGCGGCACGCCCCGTTCCAGGTGGACGCGGCCGCCCACGACGCGTGGCTGAAGCACATGCGGGTCGCCGTGGACGAGCTGGGCCTGGCGCCGGCGCACGAGGCGCAGCTGTGGCGCTACCTGACCTACGCGGCCGCCTCGATGATCAACACGGCGGGCTAGCGCCGCAGGGGCGGGTGCAGGGGTTCAGCGGTCCGGCTCAGACCGGCCGTACCTGGAGGGCGCCCAGTCCGCCGGGGCGACGGGTGGCCACGGAGCCGTACGGGGTACTCAGCCGGAGCCAGCCGCCGGAGGCGAACAGCGCCACCGGTGCGGGGGCGCCGGGCCCGGCCGGACCGGGGGTCGCGGCCGTCGCGGCCGGCACGGGGGTCCGTACGGGCCGCAGGCAACCCAGGGACTGCGCGGCGTGCACGGCGCGCAGCGGAAGTTCGGTGTCGCCCAGCGTGCGCGACCAGATCTCGCGGCCGATGCGGTCCCGCTCGGAGCGGGTGCGGTGCTGCGGGGGCAGGGCCTCGTCGCGGGCCCGGAACTCGGCGACCGCGGCGGCCACGGCCGCCCGTACCGCCTCGGGGGCGGGAAGTCCCGCCACGGGCCGCCAGCCGCCGCGCGGCGGCAGCACCCCGGCCCAGGGCGGGCCGGTGACCGGCCCGGGGACGGTCACCCCGGCGCCGCTCTCGTCGACCGCTTCGAGGAGCTCGCCGGCGGACACCGTCACGTCCAGCGGAGTCGCGAGGGGCGTGGCGAGCCGTGCCGTGCGGATGGCCAGGACGTCGAAGGACGGCGGCCGCCCGAAGACGGCGAGCGCGCCGCCGCCCGCCCGCGCCTGGAGGCGGACGGCGGCGGCGCGGTCGTAGTGCACCAGCCGGCCCAGGAAGGCGGCGAGGACCGCCGCCTCCCCGGAGTCGGCGAAGTGCACCTGCTCGTTCATGCCGCGAGGCGCCCTTCGGCCGCTTGCGGCGTGTCGAGGTACTTCTCCAGGAAGTGCCGCTCCTCGGCCGTGATGCGGCGGGGCCGCCCCTCGGCGAGGTTGTAGGGCACGACCACCGTCTCGGCCCGGACGTAGACCGTCTCGGGCGCGTCCTCGGTGGCCTCGTCCTTGACCTCGTAGCGGATGGTCAGGGACGCGGCGCCTATCCGGGTCACCCAGGACTCGATCAGCACCGGCTCGTGCCGGTGCACGAGGGGCAGCTTGTAGTCGATCTCGTGGCGGGCGACGACGGAGCCGCCCGTGAAGGACTCGCTGCCCTCCCCGGGCGCCAGGCGGAACATGAAGTCGATGCGCGCCTCCTCCAGGTAGCGGAGGAAGACGACGTTGTTGACGTGCCCGAAGGCATCCATGTCCGCCCAGCGGAGGGGGCACCGGTAGTGGTGTCTGGCCATGGTCTCGGCCTAGCCTCGGGTGAGCTTCTTGTAGGTGGCGCGGTGCGGGCGTGTGGCGTCCGGGCCGAGCCGCTCGACCTTGTTCTTCTCGTACGACTCGAAGTTGCCCTCGAACCAGAACCACTTGGATTCGCCCTCGTACGCCAGGATGTGCGTGGCGACGCGGTCCAGGAACCAGCGGTCGTGGGAGACGACCACGGCCGCACCGGGGAACTCCAGCAGCGCGTTCTCGAGCGAGCCCAGGGTCTCGACGTCGAGGTCGTTGGTGGGCTCGTCGAGGAGCAGCAGGTTGCCGCCCTGCTTGAGGGTGAGCGCCAGGTTCAGGCGGTTGCGCTCACCGCCGGAGAGCACGCCGGCGGCCTTCTGCTGGTCCGGGCCCTTGAAGCCGAAGGCGCTGACGTACGCGCGGGACGGCATCTCGACCTGGCCGACGTTGATGTAGTCCAGCTCGTCCGACACGACCGCCCAGAGGGACTTCTTGGGGTCGATGTTGGCGCGGCCCTGGTCCACGTACGAGATCTTGACGGTCTCGCCGACCTTGATCTCGCCGGAGTCCGGCGTCTCCAGGCCCTGGATCATCTTGAAGAGCGTGGTCTTGCCGGCGCCGTTCGGGCCGATGATGCCGACGATGCCGTTGCGCGGCAGCGTGAAGGACAGGTCGTCGATGAGGACCTTGTCACCGAACGCCTTGGAGAGGTTGTTGACCTCGACCACGATCGAGCCCAGACGCGGGCCCGGCGGGATCTGGATCTCCTCGAAGTCGAGCTTGCGCATCTTGTCGGCCTCGGCCGCCATCTCCTCGTAGCGAGCGAGACGGGCCTTGGACTTGGCCTGGCGGCCCTTGGCGTTGGAGCGGACCCACTCCAGCTCTTCCTTGAGGCGCTTGGCGCGCTTCTCGTCCTTCTTGCCCTCGACCTTGAGGCGCTCGGCCTTCTTCTCCAGGTAGGTGGAGTAGTTGCCCTCGTAGGGGTGGGCGCGGCCGCGGTCGAGCTCGAGGATCCACTCGGCGACGTTGTCCAGGAAGTACCGGTCGTGGGTCACGGCCACGACGGCACCCTTGTACTGGGCCAGGTGCTGCTCCAGCCAGTTCACGGACTCGGCGTCGAGGTGGTTGGTGGGCTCGTCGAGGAGCAGCAGGTCGGGGGCCTCCAGCAGCAGCTTGCAGAGGGCCACGCGGCGCTTCTCGCCACCGGAGAGGGTGGTGACCGGCCACTCGCCGGGCGGGCAGCCCAGCGCGTCCATGGCCTGCTCCAGCTGGGCGTCGAGGTCCCACGCGTTGGCGTGGTCCAGGTCGTCCTGGAGCTTGCCCATCTCCTCCATCAGCTCGTCGGTGTAGTTCGTCGCCATTTCCTCGGCGATCGCGTTGAACCGGTTGAGCTTGCCCTTGATCTCCGCGACGCCGTCCTCGACGTTCTCGAGGACCGTCTTGGACTCGTCGAGCTTGGGCTCCTGCATGAGGATGCCGACGGAGTAGCCGGGCGAGAGGTAGGCCTCGCCGTTGGAGGGGTGCTCCAGACCCGCCATGATCTTCAGAACGGTGGACTTACCGGCGCCGTTGGGGCCGACCACACCGATCTTCGCGCCGGGCAGGAAGTTCAGGAAGACGTCGTCAAGAATCACCTTGTCGCCGTGCGCCTTGCGCGTCTTGCGCATGGTGTAGATGAACTCAGCCAAGAGAAACCGTCCGGCAGATCGATGGTGGGCAGATACACCCCATCTTGCCGTACGTCCATCCCTCGGGGGAAACGCGTATGGGCTCCGCCCGGGGCGCCGGGGCGGGCGGAGGGCCCGTGAGCTGGGACGGAACGCGGTTGGGGCCGGTCGGTGGGGTGGTCAGCGGGGGCGGTAGACGGTGAGGGCCCCGGGGAGGCCTTCGAGGACGAGTGCGGCGGGGGCGTGCGCGTACTCGCCGTCGTAGGCGAGCGGGGTGCCTTCCGGGATGTCGCCGATGCGCAGGCTGCGCATCCGGGTCGCCACGTGGACCGGGGAGCGGGTCAGGGGGCCGGTCAGGGCGGCGGCGAGGAGGCGGGGGCCGGGGCGGCCGCCGCCGTGGACGAGCCGCAGGTCGAGCAGGCCTTCGCCGAGGCCGTCGCGGCGGCGGGGGGTGGGGCCGGAGCCCTGGTAGGTGCCGTTGCCTGCGAAGAGGAGCCACACGCTGCGGGGCCGGCCGGCCAGGGTCAGGCGTACGGGCCGCTCGGCGCGCAGCACCCGCCAGGCCGCCAGCACCGCGGCGGGCCCGCCCCCGATCCGCGGCGCCCACGACAGCCGGTGCCGCAGCAACTCGGGATAGGCCCCGATGCTGAAGGTGTTCAGGAAGTACCCGGCCTCCCCCCGCCCCGCCGAACCGGACTCCCCAGCCGCCCCGGAACCGGAACCCGCGGCGGGGGCCGGGGCCGGGTCGGGGGCCGCGGCGGGGCCGGGGGCCGCGGCGGGGCCGGGGGCCGCGGCGGGGCCGGTGGCCGCGGCGGGGCCGGGGGCCGCGGCGGGGGCCCAGGCCAGGGACTGTCTC
>NZ_JBHWBP010000056.1:0-33773 GCF_042735575.1 Streptomyces sp. NPDC059564
CCCCGCCCCGGCCCCCGCGCAGCCGGCCGCCGCCACCCCCGCCGCCGCGCCCTCCCCGGGCATGGCCGCCGGGGCCGGACAGGTCCAGGCGATGTGGCCCGGCATCCTGGAGGCCGTCAAGAACCGCCGCCGCTTCACCTGGATCCTGCTCAGCCAGAACGCCCAGGTCACCGGCTTCGACGGCACCACCCTCCAGCTCGGCTTCCCCAACCCCGGAGCCCGCGACAACTTCGCGAGCAGCGGCAGCGAGGACGTCCTCAAGGCGGTGCTGGCCGAGCAGTTCCAGGTCAACTGGAAGATCGACGCCGTGGTCGGAGGCGGCGGCGCGGGCCCGGCCCCGGTCCAGCCGTCCTCGTACGGGAACCCCTCCGCGCCCGCCTACAGCCCGCAGTCCCCGGCGCAGCAGCAGGCCCAGCAGCCGCCACACCAGCAGCAGCAGCCCGCCCCGCAGCAGCAGTACCAGCCGCCCCAGCAGTCGGCCTCCGCCCAGCAGCCGCCCGCACACCAGGCACCCCCGCCGGTCGCCCCCGAGGACGACGTACCGGAGGCGGACGATCCGGACCTCGTCGAGAGCGCCCTGACCGGACACGACCTCATCGTGCGCGAGCTCGGAGCCACCGTTGTGGAGGAATACACGAACGAGTAGCGGCCCGTGGTTGGGTGGCCGCACGAAACGCGCCACGCCGTCCGGGCTACCCTGGGCGGCGTGAAGGTCCTCGTCATCGGCGGCGGCGCCCGCGAACACGCCCTGTGCCGCTCTCTGTCCCTCGACCCCGACGTCTCCGCGCTGTACTGCGCCCCCGGCAACGCCGGCATCGCCGAGGTGGCGGAGCTGCGCCCGGTCGACGCCCTCGACGGCGCCGCGGTCGCGGCGCTCGCCACCGAGCTGCGCGCCGACCTGGTCGTCGTCGGCCCGGAGGCACCCCTGGTCGCCGGGGTCGGCGACGCCGTCCGCGCGGCCGGCATCCCCGTCTTCGGCCCCTCCGCCGAAGCGGCGCAGCTGGAAGGCTCCAAGGCCTTCGCCAAGGACGTGATGGCCGCGGCCGGCGTCCCGACGGCGCGCAGCTACGTCTGCACCACCCCCGAGGAGGTCGACGAGGCCCTCGACGCCTTCGGCGCCCCCTACGTGGTCAAGGACGACGGCCTCGCCGCGGGCAAGGGCGTCGTGGTCACCGCGGACCGGGCGGCCGCCCGCGCCCACGCGCTGGCCTGCGACCGGGTCGTCATCGAGGAGTACCTCGACGGTCCCGAGGTCTCCCTCTTCGCCATCACCGACGGCGTCACCGTCCTCCCGCTCCAGCCCGCGCAGGACTTCAAGCGCGCACTGGACGGGGACGAGGGCCCCAACACCGGCGGCATGGGCGCGTACTCCCCGCTGCCCTGGGCCGACCCGAAGCTGGTCGACGAGGTCATGGAGCTGGTCCTCCAGCCGACCGTCGACGAGCTCCGCCGCCGCGGCACGCCCTTCTCCGGCCTGCTCTACGCCGGTCTCGCGATCACCTCCCGCGGCACCCGGGTCATCGAGTTCAACGCCCGCTTCGGCGACCCCGAGACCCAGGTGGTCCTCGCCCGGCTGCGCACCCCGCTCGCGAGCGTCCTGCTGAACGCCGCCCGCGGCACCCTGGACACCGAGCCGCCGCTCAGCTGGCGCGACGACGCGGCCGTCACGGTCGTCATCGCCTCCCACAACTACCCCGAGACGCCCCGCACCGGGGACCCGATCGAGGGCCTCGCCGAGGTGGCCGCGCACGACGCGCCCGACGCCTACGTGCTCCACGCCGGGACCCGCCGCGAGGGCGACGCGGTCGTCAGCGCGGGCGGCCGGGTGCTGTCGGTGACGGCGACCGGTTCCGACCTGGCACAGGCCCGGGACAAGGCGTATAAGGCGGTCGCGCGGATCAGGCTCGACGGTTCGCAGCACCGTACGGACATCGCGGCCAAGGCGGCCGAAGGCCGCTGACCGGCAGGGTCGTGGCGAGGCGGGCCCGGTGCGCGGGAGATGCGCGCCGGGCCCGCGCGCATGTCCGCGTACGCCCGCGTGCGACTGCATCCGGCCGCGTTCGAACGCACCCAGCTTTACCCAAAGCCATTCCATCGGGTGATCGTCACCCGGTCCGCCTGACGTCCGCGCCCGCCCCAACTAGGGTGCGGCGGAAGCATTCCGGCACATGGCCCACCGGCATTGCGATGTCAGGGGCGGGTGTCACAGTGGGGGAGTGAGCAAAGCCGCCGCAGGGCAGAGGGGGTGAGGTCCGGCCGTGTCCGGAACCGGTTCGATCGCAGAAGTGGGCGCGCCGTCCGCGCGTTCACGGGCCCTCGCCGTGCTGCGGGTCCGCAGCAGGGCGCTGGCCGCCGTGCTGCTGCCCGCCGCCGCCGCGGTGGTGCTCGTGGCCGCCCGGATGACGGGCCGGCTGGCCGGGGATCCCTGGCCGGCGGTGACCCTGGCCGTGTGCGCGGCGGCCGTGCTGGTCCTGCTCGTGGGCGGGATCTTCGGCGCCGTCGTCCTGCGGGCGAGCCCCGCCGTGACACCGACCGTCCCGCTGCCCGAGGCCGCCGCGCCCGATCTCTACCGGCTGGTGCGCGACCTCGCCGACCGGATGGACGTGCCCGCGCCCTCCGCGATAGCCCTCACCCCCGACTGCGACAGCTGGCTGGAGGACCGCACGCATGCGGCCCACCGCCGGGGCGCCGCGCGGACATCCGGCGGCATAGCCGGACCTGCCGGTCCCGAGTCCGAGCCCGGCGCGGCCCCCGTGCTGGTGATCGGCTCGCCGTTCCTGTGGTGGATGCGCGTCGCGGAGCTACGGGCCGTGCTCGCTCCCGTCGTCGCCGGTACGGGCCCTTCCGCGCACCCGGACATAGCCGACGCGCGCGGCTTCGTACGCGGCCTCGACGCCGCGGTGGACGTCGGGAGCCGGCCCGGCCTGGGCTGGATCGCCCACCCCGCCCGGCTGCTGCTGAGGCTCTGCCAGACGGACGCCGCCGAGATGGAGCGCGGGGTGGCCGCGGCCGCCTCCGACCGCGCCCAGGGCGTGGACTACGGGCTGCGCATCGTCGCCCAGGAACAGGTCGGCCTCGCCTACGCGGGCTGGGACCGGCTGCTGACCCGGGTCGCGCTCCCCGCCTGGCGGATGGGCCGCTGGCCCGCGCACCTCGACGCCGGGGTGGTCTCCGCCCTGACCGAGCTGTCCCGCCGGGACCGGCTCGCCGAGGAGTTCACCTCCCGCCTGGGCGAGCGCCCCGCCTGCGACCTGCTGGAGCAGCCCGGAGCGATCGACGAGGCGGCCTCGCTGCTGGCCGCCCGGCTGTTCCACGGCGGTCCGGCCGAGGCCGGGCCGGACTGGTCCCCGGTGGACTGGGCGGCGTACCCGGAGGAGGTCGTGGACCGCAAGTGGCGTACGGAGGCGGCCCGCCTCCACGCCGCGCTGGACGCCCTCTCCGTCCCGACGGGCCTGCAGCCGCCCCCGTTGCCCCCCGCCGGGGACGGCTTCGGCGGGCCGACGCTGGAGCGCGTCCTCGGGTACCTCACCGACCCCGCCGGGGACGGCTCCGCCGGAGAGGCCCTCGCCGGGCGGCTCAGCGGGGACCTGGCCCGCGAGGAGCACGCCGCGGACTCCCGCGCGGGCTCCGGCAGGCCCCGGGGCGCGGACACGCTCCCGCTGTTCCCCCTCCAGCCCCCGCGCAGCGGCCGCGACCTGCTGGCCGACCACGTCACCGCCCTGGTCTGCTGCGCGGCCGTGGACTCGGCCGGCGCCGGCCCGGGCCTGGACTGGCTCGACGGCCCCGTCCTCCTCGTCGGCGGCGAGCGCCGTTCCGACCTCGCCCCCCGGGTGCTCTCCCTCGTCGAGGACGGGGACCCGGAGCCCCTGCGGGACTGGCTCGCGGAGGTCGGCGTACGCCCCGAGAAGCCCGTCCGCCTCGTCTGAAAGCGGCGGCCTGCGTTCCGGTCACGTCAATTAGCGACGAACGGTGACGGAGTGCGTGCGTTATGTGATGTGCTGGGACCGGTCGCGGCGGGAGTGTCCGAAACCCGCCGCACCGACACGACGCACAACACGTTCGGGGGAGCGAGGGAGGGGAGCGGTATGGGTGCGGACCAGATCCGGCGTTGGGAGTCAGGTGCGCTCGCGCACGCGGTCAACGACCCCTTCGGCCAGGGCCCCCTGCCCTGGTTCCGCGGCAGCGAGCTGTACTTCGACGACACCGGCCAGGTCGTCCCCTGGTACGTGGACCCGTCCCTCACCCCCGGTCAGCTCCCCCGCGCCCGCAGCAGCGGCGGCGGCCCGCTCACCGCCGACGACGTCCACCGCCAGATCAAGGGCTTCGCCTCCACCGGCCCCGTCGCCCCCGGCGAGGCCATCGACTTCCACATCACCGTCGACCCGCCCCAGCAGTTCTCGGTCGACGTCTACCGGATCGGCCACTACGCGGGCGACGGCGCCGCCAAGATCACCACCAGCCCCCGGCTGTCGGGGATCGTCCAGCCGCCCCCGCTCACCGCCGACCGCACCGTCTCCTGCCACCACTGGTGGCTGTCCTGGCGGCTCCAGGTCCCCTCGTACTGGACCGTCGGCGCGTACGTCGCCGTCCTCACCACCGCCGACGGCTACCGCTCCCACATCCCCTTCACGGTCCGCGACGACCACCCCGCCGACCTCCTCCTGCTGCTCCCCGACATCACCTGGCAGGCCTACAACCTCTACCCGGAGGACGGCCACACCGGCGCCAGCCTCTACCACGCCTGGGACGAGGACGGCCGCCTCCTCGGGGAGCGCGACGCCGCCACCACGGTCTCCTTCGACCGCCCCTACGCGGGCGCCGGCCTGCCCCTGCACGTCGGCCACGCCTACGACTTCATCCGCTGGGCCGAGCGCTACGGCTACGACCTCGCCTACGCCGACACCCGCGACCTGCACGCCGGCCGCGTCGACCCCACCCGCTACCGCGGCCTCGTCTTCCCCGGCCACGACGAGTACTGGTCGGCCCCCATGCGCCGCACCGTCGAACGCGCACGGGACCACGGCACCTCCCTGGTCTTCCTCTCCGCCAACACCATGTACTGGCAGGTCGAACTGGCCCCCTCCCCCTCCGGGGTCGAGGACCGCCTCCTCACCTGCCGAAAACGCCGCGGCCCCGGCCGCTCCAGCCTGTGGCGCGAGGTCGACCGCCCCGAACAGCAGCTCCTCGGCATCCAGTACGCCGGGCGGGTCCCCGAGCCCGCGCCCCTGGTCGTGCGCAACGCCACGCACTGGCTCTGGGAGTCCACGGGCGCGGCCGAGAACGACGAGCTCGACGGCCTGGTCGCGGGCGAGGCCGACCGGTACTTCCCGCGCACCCAGCTCCCCGAGCACCGGGACCGGATCCTGCTCGCGCACTCCCCGTACCGCGACAGCGAGGGCGCCAAGCGCCACCAGGAGACCTCCCTCTACCGCGCGCCCAGCGGCGCCCTCGTCTTCGCGTCCGGCACCTTCGCCTGGTCCCCGGCGCTCGACCGCCCCGGACACGTCGACGAACGCGTCCAGCGGGCCACGGCCAACCTCCTCGACCGCATCTGCAAGCGCGACTGACCCGCCCCCCGGCACCCGTCCGGCGCACCCCCTGCCCCGCGCACGGAACCCCGTGCGGGAGAATGGCCCTGCGCTCGTACAGAACCACAGGGAGACTCCGTGCCCGGATTCGTCGAAAAGCCCGAGCCGGTGCAGGTGCCCGGCCTCGTCCACCTCCACACCGGCAAGGTCCGCGACCTCTACCGCGACGAGGACGGCCGGCTGGTCATGGTCGCCAGTGACCGCATCTCCGCCGCCGACTGGGTGCTGCCCACCGAGATCCCGGACAAGGGCCGCGTCCTGACGCAGCTCTCCCTCTGGTGGTTCGACCAGCTCGCGGACCTCGTCCCGAACCACGTCATCAGCACCGAGCTGCCCGCCGGCGCCCCCGCCGACTGGGCCGGCCGCGCCCTGGTCTGCCAGAGCCTCGACATGGTCCCCGTCGAGTGCGTGGCCCGCGGCTACCTCACCGGCTCCGGCCTCGCCGAGTACCGCAAGACCCGTACGGTCTGCGGACTCGCCCTCCCCGAGGGCCTGGTCGACGGCTCCGAGCTGCCCGCCCCGATCTTCACCCCGGCCGCCAAGGCCGAGGTCGGCGACCACGACGAGAACGTCTCCTACGAGGAGGTCGCGCGCACCGCCGGAGCCGAGACGGCGGCGCTGCTGCGCCAGACCACCCTCGCCGTCTACGGCCGCGCCCGCGACATCGCCCGCGAGCGCGGGATCATCCTCGCGGACACCAAGTTCGAGTTCGGCTTCGACAAGGACGGCACCCTGATCGCCGCCGACGAGGTCCTCACCCCGGACTCGTCCCGCTTCTGGCCCGCCGACCAGTGGGAGCCGGGCCGGACGCAGCCCTCCTTCGACAAGCAGTACGTCCGCGACTGGCTGGCCTCCCCGGCCTCCGGCTGGGACTCCAAGGGCGAACTGCCGCCGCCCGCCCTCCCGCAGGAGGTCGTCGAGCAGACCCGCGCCAAGTACGTCGAGGCGTACGAGCGGCTCACCGGCCAGAGCTGGACCTGAGGAACGACGAAGGCCCCGATCGGTGATCGGGGCCTTCGTCTTCTGAGCGGACAACGCGACTCGAACGCGCGACATCCACCTTGGCAAGGTGGTGCTCTACCAACTGAGCTATGTCCGCCTGTGCGCCTTGGCGCGAGGACAACTATACCCAACCTCGCTCGCGTGCGAGACGCACCGCCGTGTGACGGTTCTCGGCGCCCAGCTTCGTCGCCGCCGAGGACAGGTAGTTCCGTACCGTCCCCTGCGACAGCGAGGCCCGCTCCGCGATCTCCGCGATCGGCGCCCCGTCCGCCGCGAGTTCCAGCACCTCCGCCTCCCGGGCGGTCAGGGGCGAGTCCCCCGCGCTGATCGCGTCGGCCGCCAACTCCGGGTCCACGTAACGCCCTCCGGCGTGCACGGTCCGGATCAGCTCGGCCAGCCGCTCCGCCGACACCGTCTTCGGCGCGAAGGCCCGTACGCCCGCCGCGAGGGCCCGCTTCAGGTGCCCGGGACGGCCGTGGCTGGTCACGATCATGGTCCTGCAGCCGGGGAGTTCGGCCCGCAGCGCTGTGGCCACGCTCACACCGTCGGCCCCCGGCATCTGGAGGTCCAGCACCGCCACGTCGGGCCGGTGGGCCCGCGCCATCGCGAGGGCCTCCGGCCCCGAGGCCGCCTCGGCGACGACCACCAGGTCGTCCTCCAGGCCCAGCAGCGCGGCCAGCGCGCCCCGGATCAGGTGCTCGTCGTCCGCCAGCAGTACCCGTACGGGAGTCACGCCCGCACCTCCACTCGTCGCGTTCCGCTTCCCGGGACCTCGGCCCGCAGCCGGAACCGGCCGCCTCCGGCCGGTCCCGCCACCAAGGTCCCGTCCACCGCCGCGAGCCGCTCCCGCAGGCCCGCGAGCCCGGATCCGGGCGGTCCGGCCGGGGCCTCGGGAGCCCCGTCGTTCTCCACCAGCAGGGTCACGGCGCCGCAGGCCTCCCGCGCCGTCAGCCGGATCAGGCAGCTGCGCGCGTCCCCGTGCCGCAGGACGTTCGTGGTCGCCTCCCGGACCACCCAGCCGAGCGCCGACTGCACCTCGGCCGGCAGCGTCCGCCCGGCGGTCTCGACCTCGACCCGGCAGTCCATCCCGGCGGCGCTCAGCACCCCGCGCGCCCCCTCCAGCTCCACCGCGAGGTCCGCCTCCCGGTAGCCCCGCACCACGTCGCGCACCTCCCGCTGCGACTCGCGCGCGATCCGCTGCACCTCGATCATCTGGTCCACCGCCTCGGGCCGTTCGCGCCGCGCCAGCTGCACGGCCAGCTCGCTCTTGAGCGCGATCACCGCCAGGTTGCGGCCCATCACGTCGTGCAGGTCCCGCCCGAACCGCAGCCGCTCCTCGGCCACCGCCAGCTGCGCCTGCAGCTCGCGGGCCCGGTCCAGCTCGTGGACGGTGGTCAGCAGCCAGCCGGAGAACCCGTAGGCGACGGCCAGGAACGAACTGGTCAACAGCACCCCGACCCCGTACCCGACGGCCTCGCCCGTCGGCATCCCGAGGGCGGACACCGCCGCACCCAGGCCCACCGACGTGATCAGCGGGACGTACCGCATGTGCCGGACCTTCTTCAGGGACAGCACCACCGACCCGGCGCCGAAGCAGGCCAGCCCGGAGACCAGCACGGCGGCCACCGAGTCGTCGAGCCGTCCCGTCCTGCGCAGGGCGAGGAGGAACAGGCAGGCGAAGGCCGTCACGACCATCACCGTCGCCGAGAGACCCGCGGGACGTTCCCGGCTGCCCACGATCCAGTCCAGGGACCTGGAGGTCAGGCATCCGACCAGGACGGAGTGCGCGCTCACCATCAGGAGCACCCCGCCCGAGACCGCCGCGGGGGCGTGGTTGTCCGGGGAGGCCACCCCCGACAGCCCGAACGCGAGGATCTCGATGAGCACGAAGGAGTGGAAGGACCAGCGCGTGTAGAGCTCGACCTTCCCCGCACTGGTGCGGTGCTTCCACCACCCCGTCAGCTTCGACACGGCCTCTTCCCCCGGATCCCTCGTACTGGCGTGCACGGCCAACGGTACGGATCTCCACGGCGGGGCCGGCAGTGCGCGTCGTCACGGCCCGCGATGACATTTGTCACCGGAAAGTGACGCGCACCACAAAAGGGACGACTTCGGGACTTCGGGGCATCGGCACTTCCGGACAACGACAAAGGCCCCGATCGAAGATCGGGGCCTTTGTACTCTGAGCGGACGACGCGACTCGAACGCGCGACATCCACCTTGGCAAGGTGGTGCTCTACCAACTGAGCTACGTCCGCAAGCTTCCCACGACACAAGTGCCGTGCGCTGCGAGCATCACTCTACCTGATCCACAACCGTGGTCGGTAAAGCGTGCAGAGCGGGTGACAGGGATTGCACACTGCGCCTCCCCCCTGGAAGGGGGGTGTTCTGCTACTGAACTACACCCGCACGACTTCGGGGCTTCGGCTTTTCGGCCTCGCCCCTCGGCGTGATCCACACACTAGCCGATCGGAGGGGGTGGATGGCAAATCCGGGGTCAGTGGGCTTCGTTGTAGGCCGCGTAGACCCGCTTCGGGATGCGCCCGCGCGGCGGCACGTCGTGCCCGTTGGACCGGGCCCAGGCCCGGACGACCGCCGGGTCGGGGGCGATCGACGTGTGCTTGAAGGCCTTCCCGGAACGGGACTGGCGGCGGCCGGCGGCGACGAAGGGGGCCAGGCTCTTCCGCAGTTTCTTTGCGTTGGCCACATTGAGGTCGATCTCGTACGACTTACCGTCCAGGGCGAACACGACCGTTTCCGCCGCTTCCCCGCCGCTGATGTCGTCGGAGATCGTGACTACTACGCGCTGCGCCACGGATATCGGTCCCTTCGCGCGCCCTCACCGCTCCTCGCTGACGTGCGGTGATGTCGCCTGTGTGGATGTTTCGGTGGAATGCATCAAACCGGCGGAATCCCGGCTGATTCCTTTGTACCGCGATTCTCATTGAATTGCGAAGCCCAGTTAATTCTCCCCGCGTGTCCCACCGCAATGCCGGGCGCGTGGTTTTCCGGTGGATTTTGCGAAGCGTTGGTGAAGCCGAAACCGCGAGCCGGTCGCGCCCGCCGGATATCTACCCGCGTAGAAATTTCGGACGGGTACGCTGAGGGAACCGCCTTCGCACCAACCACCACACGGGAGTGCCAGTGGCACGCGTCGTAGTCGACGTCATGCTCAAGCCGGAGATCCTCGACCCCCAGGGCCAGGCGGTGCAGCGTGCACTGCCGCGTCTGGGCTTCGATGGGATCGCCGACGTCCGCCAGGGGAAGCGCTTCGAACTGGAGGTGGAGGGACCGGTCGACCAGGCCGCCCTCGACCGCATCCACAAGATGGCCGAAACGTTCCTCGCCAACACCGTCATCGAAGACTTCACCGTGAAGGTCGAGGCCTGACGGTGACCACTCGCATCGGAGTCGTCACGTTCCCCGGAACGCTCGACGACCGTGACTCGCTGCGCGCCATCCGCCTCGCGGGTGCCGAGCCGGTCTCGCTCTGGCACCGCGACAAGGACCTGCACCAGGTCGACGCGGTCGTCCTCGCGGGCGGCTTCTCCTACGGGGACTACCTGCGCGCCGGAGCCATCTCCCGGTTCTCGCCGGTGATGGACACCATCATCGAGCAGGCCAAGGCGGGCATGCCCGTCCTCGGCATCTGCAACGGCTTCCAGGTCCTCACCGAGGCCCACCTGCTGCCGGGAGCGATGCTCCGCAACAACCACCTCCACTTCATCTGCCGCGACCAGAAGCTGCGGGTGGAGAACACGGAGACCGCGTGGACCGGCGACTACACCGCCGGCCAGGAGATCTCCGTTCCGCTCAAGAACATGGACGGCCGCTACACCGCCGACGAGCGCACGCTCGACGAACTGGAGGCCGAAGGCCGCGTGGCCTTCCGGTACGTCGACGTGAACCCGAACGGTTCGCTGCGCGACATCGCCGGCATCACCAACGCCGCGGGCAACGTCGTCGGCCTCATGCCGCACCCCGAGCACGCGGTCGAGCCGCTGATCGGGACGGGCCGCACCGACGGCCTCCCGTTCTTCACCTCGGTCCTGAAGAAGCTGGTCAGCGCATGAGCCTCGACACCGTCAAGAACGCCACCGAAACCCCGGACGCCTCCCAGCCCTGGAAGGAACTCGGCCTCAAGGAGGACGAGTACGCCCGGATCCGCGAGATCCTCGGCCGCCGCCCGACCGGTGCCGAGCTCGCCATGTACTCGGTCATGTGGTCCGAGCACTGCTCGTACAAGAGCAGCAAGGTCCACCTGAAGCAGTTCGGCGAGAAGGTCCCCGACAACGACGCCATGCTCGTCGGCATCGGCGAGAACGCCGGCGTCGTCGACGTCGGCCAGGGCTACGCGGTCACCTTCAAGGTCGAGTCGCACAACCACCCCTCGTACATCGAGCCCTACCAGGGCGCGGCCACGGGCATCGGCGGCATCGTCCGCGACATCCTCGCGATGGGCGCCCGCCCGGTCGCGGTCGTGGACCCGCTGCGCTTCGGCGCGGCCGACCACCCCGACACCAAGCGCGTCCTGCCGGGCGTCGTCGCCGGCATCGGCGGCTACGGCAACTGCCTGGGCCTGCCCAACATCGGCGGCGAGGTCGTCTTCGACGCCTGCTACCAGGGCAACCCGCTCGTCAACGCCGGCTGCATCGGCGTGATGAAGCACGAGGACATCCACCTCGCCAAGGCCTCCGGCCCCGGCAACAAGGTCATCCTCTACGGCGCCCGCACCGGCGGCGACGGCATCGGCGGCGTCTCGGTCCTCGCGTCCGAGACCTTCGACGACACCAAGCCGACCAAGCGCCCCGCCGTCCAGGTCGGCGACCCCTTCCAGGAGAAGCTCCTCATCGAGTGCACCCTGGAGATCTTCAAGGAGAAGCTGGTCGCGGGCATCCAGGACCTCGGCGGCGCCGGGCTCTCCTGCGCCACGTCCGAGCTGGCCTCCGCCGGTTCCGGCGGCATGCGGGTCGAGCTGGACACCGTCCCGCTGCGCGACGCGACGCTCTCGCCCGAGGAAATCCTCATGAGCGAGTCGCAGGAGCGCATGTGCGCGATCGTCGAGCCGCAGTACGTGGACCGCTTCATGGAGATCTGCGAGAAGTGGGACGTCATCGCCACCGTCATCGGTGAGGTGACCGACGGCGAGCGCCTGGAGATCTTCTGGCACGGCGAGCAGATCGTGGACGTGCCCCCGGGCACCGTCGCCCACGAGGGCCCCGTCTACCACCGCCCGTACGCGCGCCCCACCTGGCAGGACGCGCTCCAGGCGGACGACGCGGGCAAGCTGCCCCGCCCGCAGACCTCCGAGGAGCTGCGCGCGCAGGTCCTGGCGCTGGTCTCGTCGCCGAACCAGGCGTCGAAGTCCTGGGTCACCGACCAGTACGACCGCTTCGTGCAGGGCAACACCGTGCTCTCGCAGCCCGAGGACGCGGGCATGGTCCGCATCGACGAGGAGTCCAACCTCGGCGTGGCCATGGCCACCGACGGCAACGGCCGCTTCGCCAAGCTCGACCCGTACACGGGCGCGCAGCTGGCGCTGGCCGAGGCGTACCGCAACGTCGCCGCGACCGGCGCGAAGCCCCTCGCGATCTCCGACTGCCTGAACTTCGGTTCCCCCGAGGACCCGGACGTCATGTGGCAGTTCGCCGAGGCCACCCGCGGCCTCGCGGACGGCTGCCTGGAGCTGGGCACCCCGGTGACCGGCGGCAACGTCTCCCTCTACAACCAGACGGGCGAGACCGCGATCCACCCGACCCCGGTCGTGGCGGTCCTCGGCGTGATCGACGACGTCAACCGCCGTACGCCGATGGCGTTCGCGGAGGCCGGCCAGCTGCTCTACCTGCTCGGCGACACGGCCGAGGAGTTCGGCGGTTCGGCCTGGTCCCAGGTCGTCCACGACCACCTCGGCGGCATGCCGCCCAAGGTGGACCTGGGCCGCGAGAAGCTGCTCGGCGAGATCCTGATCTCCGCTTCGCGCGACGGCATGATCGACGCCGCGCACGACCTGTCGGACGGCGGCGTCATCCAGGCGCTCACCGAGTCCTGCCTGCGCGGCGGCAACGGCGCCCGCGTCGTGGTGCCCGAGGGCCTGGACGCCTTCACCTTCCTCTTCTCCGAGTCCGCGGGCCGGGCCATCGTGGCCGTCCCGCGCAGCGAGGAGCTCCGCTTCACCGACATGTGCGGCGCGCGCGGTCTGCCCGCGACCCGCATCGGCGTGGTGGACGGCGAGGAGATCGAGGTCCAGGGCGAGTTCACCCTCCCGCTGGCCGAGCTCCGCGAGGCCCACGAGGCGACGATCCCGGCGCTGCTCGCCTGATCACCCCCTCCGCAGACGTACGAGCCCCCGGCCCGGATCCCTCCGGCCGGGGGCTCGCGCGTCTGGCCGGACCGGCGCCGCCGGGGCACCGGTAGGGTCGGCGCATGCCGCCCGCCAAGAAGAAGCCGCGCACCTACGACCCGGCGAAGATCCGCGCCGCCGTCACCGCGCAGTTCGGGCATATCGCCGAAGCCGTACGGGGACTGACCCCCGAGCAGCTCGCCCGGCCCAGCGGGCTCGGGGACTGGAGCGTCGCCGAACTCGCCGCGCACGTCGTCTGGATCGCCGACTCGCTGGTCGCCGGCCTCGCCCGGCCGCCCGCCGCCGTCCCCGAACTGAGCCCCGTCGAGTGGCCCTCCGCCACCGCCTCCCTCGCCGGGAAGATCACCGAGGCCGCCCGGGAGACCCTCACCGGCGCCCCGCTCCCCGAGCTGTACGAGCGGGCGGCCACCGCGCTGGCCGATGCGCTGGAACGCAGCCCGGGCAGCCGCGTACTGGACCTGTGGATCGGCGACATGACCCTCGCCGACTTCCTGGTCACCCGTACCGTCGAACTGGTCGTGCACACCGACGACCTCAACCGGGCCCTGCCCGGCCTGGACGTCCCCGTCGAGCGGCAGGCCCTGGCCGCCTGCACCCGGCTGCTCGCCGACGCCCTCGCGGTGAAGGCGCCCGGCGGCTCCGTGGAGGTGCGGATCCCGCCCTTCGCCGTCGTCCAGTGCGTCGAGGGACCCCGCCACACCCGCGGTACTCCGCCCAACGTGGTGGAGACCGATCCGCTGACCTGGCTCCGGCTCGCGACCGGCCGTACCGGCTGGGCCGAGGAGCTCGACGCGGCCCGGGTCAGCGCCAGCGGCGAGCGCGCCGACCTGGCCGCGCTGCTGCCCCTGATGAGCTGAACGGGCGAGCGGGGGAACCGCCCGGGCCGGCGCCCCGTCCCAGGAGCATGCGTACCCTCAGGAACCTCGCCCCCGGCCTGGCCCTGCTCGCCGCGCTCGCCCTCACCGGATGCGGCGGCGGCTCCCCGGACGCCGCCCTCACCCCGGACGGCCCCGCCTCGCAGCAGCCCGCCGCGGACGCCCCCCTCACCGCGACCACCTGGCTGGTCGGGTCCGTCGCCGGGGTCACCGCCCCCGACGGCCGCACCCGCTTCACCCTGACCCCCGACGGCCGGGCCTCCGGGAACCTCGGCTGCAACCGCTTCAGCGCCCCGGTCACCATCGACGGCACCACCGTCACCCTCGGCCCGGTGACCAGCACCCGGATGGCCTGCGAGGGCCCGGCCGGGGCCGTGGAGCGGGCCCTGACCAGCCTGTTCGGCAGCGGCCCGCTCACCTGGCAGGTCCGGGCCCACACCCTCACCCTGACCGCCCCCGACGGCAAGACGCTCACCGCCGAGGCGGGCTCCGCCGCGGAGTGAGCCCGGGGCCCGGGCCCCGGACCCGTCGGCTCACGCCGGGTACGGCAGCAGACCCGCGTCCGTCTTCTCCCAGGCCGCCCGCAGCCGCGCCAGCCGCTCCGGCTCCGCGGCCGCCTTGTCGGCCTGCTCGCGGACGTCCCCGGCCAGGTCGAACAGCTGGTCCCGGCCCGACTTGCCCCGGTAGTACTTCCAGTCGCCCCGGCGCAGCGCCCGCTCCCCGCGCACCCGCCAGAACAGGTCCCGCTCCGCGAGCGCCTCGCCCCGCAGCAGGTACCCGGCCAGGCTCACCCCGTCCAGCGGGTACGCGCGGTGCGGCCGGGTCCCGGCCAGCTCCAGCAGCGTGGCCGTCCAGTCCGGGCTGAACACCGGCACGTGGCTGACCTGGCCGCCGTCCAGCCGCGCCGGCCAGCGCACGATGTTCGGCACCCGGATCCCGCCCTCCTGGAGGGAGGCCTTGTTGCCCGACAGCGGCCAGTTGTACGAGAAGCGCTCGCCGCCGTTGTCGCTGGAGAACACGACCACCGTGTCGTCCTCCTGCCCGGAGCGCTTCAGCGCCTTCAGCACCTCGCCGACCGACCGGTCCAGGTCCTCCACCATCTGCTTGTACTTCTCGACCGAGCCGCCGTCCTGGTGCCACAGGGCGCGCCCGTCGCCCGCCTTGATCCGCCGGACGATCTCGGCGCTCTGCTCCGTGTCCCCGTCGGCGATCCACGGCCAGTGCGGGGTGGTGAAGTTGAGGTTGAGCAGCCACGGCTTGCCGTGGTGGTCGCGGGAGACGTACTCGCTCGCCCGTTCCGTGATGATCCTCGTGTAGTAGCGCAGGTCCTTGTACTCGGCGTCGCCCTCGAACAGGTCGTACTCGCCGCCCAGACCGAGCTTGGAGTAGTACTCCAGCGCCCCGCCGAAGTTCCCGAAGAACTCCTCCCAGCCCGACTTGACCGGGCTGTAGTCGGGCAGGTAGCCCGCGTGCCACTTGCCGATGAGGGCGGTGGAGTACCCGGCCTCCTTCAGCAGCGAGGCCAGCGTCGGGTGCCCCGGCTCCAGCCCCGCCGACTTGTCGGCGATCGGTTCGGCCAGCCCGCCCTTCGTGCGGGCCGGGTAGCGCCCGGTGTACAGGCTGAACCGGGTCGGCGAGCAGGTCGCGGAGCCCGAGTAGGCGTCGGTGAACCGCACCCCCTGGCGGGCCAGCCGGTCCAGGTTCGGGGTCTCGATGTGCGGGGACCCGTACGAGGACAGGTCGGCCCAGCCCAGGTCGTCGCCCAGGATGAACAGGATGTTCGGCCGCCGGGAACGACGCCCCCGAGCGGCCCGGAACTCCCGCTCCGCGGGCCCCGCGGACGGGCCCGCCGAAGGGGCTTCGGAAGCGCCGGCCGGGCCCGCGCCGAGCCCCACCGCGGCGGCCGCCGCGCTCACCCCGACGGCACCGCCGAAGGCACGTCGGGACAGGTTCGATTCGTACGAAGACACGAGTACTCCAGGGCATGGCCCGTCGGCCCGGCCAAGGCGGCGCGGTACGGCGCACGGCACGGCGGAGCGGGCCCGGACGGGACGGGAAGGAAGACCGGAAGATCAGCGCGGAACGGCGCAACAGGAGGCGCGGCGACGGGAAACGCCGAAAGGAAACGCGGGACGCGCGTCAGCGCGCGGCGGGACTACGCGCAGCGACGACAGATGGCGCTCGCGACACGGACCAGGTCCACGTGCCGGCGCTCGACGAGGGTGACGGCTCGGTCACCGAGGGGCTGCATGAGCCGGAAGCCTGTACGAACGCACAGCCCCTGTCAACCAGGGCATTCCGGATGCCGAGACGGGCCCCGGCCGGTCACCCTCCGCACGGGTAACCAGACTGTCCGCACTGTGACTTTTCCCGGGGGTCCCCAATTCGGACCAGTGGTCGATCTCGCCTACACTCGGTGGCGTGCCTCGTGGTGATGGACGACTCAACCACGACCTGCTCCCCGGCGAGAAGGGCCCCCAGGACGCTTGCGGCGTCTTCGGTGTCTGGGCTCCGGGTGAAGAGGTCGCCAAGCTCACCTACTTCGGACTGTATGCACTGCAGCACCGCGGACAAGAGTCCGCGGGCATCGCTGTGAGCAACGGTTCCCAGATCCTCGTCTTCAAGGACATGGGCCTCGTTTCCCAGGTCTTCGACGAAACCTCTCTCGGCTCGCTCCAGGGTCATATCGCGGTCGGTCACGCCCGCTACTCGACCACCGGAGCCTCCGTCTGGGAGAACGCCCAGCCGACCTTCCGCGCGACCGCCCACGGCTCCATCGCCCTGGGTCACAACGGCAACTTGGTGAACACCGCCGAGCTCGCCGAAATGGTCGCCGACCTCCCCCGTCAGGACGGCCGCGCCACCCAGGTGGCGGCCACCAACGACACGGACCTGGTCACCGCCCTCCTGGCGGGCCAGACCGACGACGACGGCAAGCCCCTGACGATCGAGGAGTCGGCCACCAAGGTCCTCCCGAAGGTCAAGGGCGCCTTCTCCCTCGTCTTCATGGACGAGGGAACCCTCTACACCGCCCGTGACCCGCAGGGCATCCGCCCGCTGGTCCTCGGCCGCCTGGAGCGCGGCTGGGTGGTCGCGAGTGAGACCGCCGCCCTCGACATCTGCGGCGCCAGCTTCGTCCGCGAGGTCGAACCGGGCGAGCTCATCGCGATCGACGAGAACGGCCTGCGCACCTCGCGCTTCGCGGAAGCGAAGCCCAAGGGCTGTGTCTTCGAGTACGTCTACCTGGCGCGCCCGGACACCGACATCGCCGGCCGCAACGTCTACCTGTCGCGTGTCGAGATGGGCCGGCGCCTCGCCAAGGAAGCCCCGGTCGAGGCCGACCTGGTGATACCGACCCCGGAATCCGGCACGCCCGCCGCCGTCGGATACGCCGAAGCCAGCGGGATCCCGTACGGATCCGGCCTGGTCAAGAACGCCTACGTCGGCCGGACCTTCATCCAGCCCTCGCAGACGATCCGCCAGCTCGGCATCCGCCTCAAGCTCAACCCCCTCAAGGAAGTCATCCGGGGCAAGCGCCTGGTGGTCGTCGACGACTCGATCGTCCGCGGCAACACCCAGCGCGCCCTCGTGAAGATGCTCCGCGAGGCCGGTGCGGCCGAGGTCCACATCCGGATCTCCTCCCCGCCGGTGAAGTGGCCGTGCTTCTTCGGCATCGACTTCGCCACCCGGGCCGAGCTCATCGCCAACGGCATGACGGTCGACGAGATCGCCACGTCGCTGGGCGCGGACTCGCTCTCGTACATCTCGCTCGACGCGATGGTCGAGGCGACCACCATCCAGAAGCCGAACCTCTGCCGTGCCTGCTTCGACGGCGAGTACCCGATGGAGCTGCCCGACCCGCAGCTCCTGGGCAAGCAGCTCCTGGAGTCCGAGCTCGCGGGCGGCACGGACGCCGCCGACGCGCTCCGCCGCCCCTGAGCCCTCGGCCCACCTGCGCCGGGCCCTGTCTTTCAAGCTTCTCCCAGGGCCCTGCATCACCCGCAGTAACGACACGAAAGCTCTCCCTGTCATGACAGAGAAGACCACCGGTGCCAGCTACGCAGCCGCGGGCGTGGACATCGAAGCGGGCGACCGCGCCGTCGAGCTGATGAAGGAGTGGGTGAAGAAGACGCAGCGCCCCGAGGTCCTCGGCGGCCTCGGCGGTTTCGCCGGCCTCTTCGACGCCTCCGCCCTCAAGCGCTACGAGCGCCCCCTGCTGGCCTCCGCCACCGACGGGGTGGGCACCAAGGTCGACATCGCCCGTCAGATGGGCGTGTACGACACGATCGGCCACGACCTGGTCGCGATGGTCATGGACGACATCGTCGTCTGCGGCGCCGAGCCCCTCTTCATGACGGACTACATCTGCGTCGGCAAGGTGCATCCCGAGCGTGTCGCGGCCATCGTGAAGGGCATCGCCGAGGGCTGCGTCCTCGCCGGCTGCGCCCTGGTCGGCGGCGAGACCGCCGAACACCCGGGCCTGCTGGGTCCGGACGACTTCGACGTGGCGGGCGCGGGCACGGGTGTCGTCGAGTACGACCGGCTGCTCGGCGCGGATCGCATCCGTACGGGTGACGCCGTCATCGCGATGGCTTCGTCCGGCCTTCACTCGAACGGGTACTCGCTGGTCCGTCACGTCCTCTTCGACCGGGCCGGGATGTCCCTGGACCAGCACGTCGAGGAGCTCGGCCGGACCCTCGGCGAGGAACTGCTGGAGCCGACCAAGATCTACTCGCTGGACTGCCTGGCCCTCACCCGTACGGCCGAGGTCCACGCCTACTCGCACATCACGGGCGGCGGCCTCGCGGCGAACCTGGCCCGGGTCATCCCGGACCACCTGCACGCCACGGTCGACCGCTCGACCTGGACCCCGGGCGCCGTCTTCGACCTGGTCGGCAAGGCCGGCTCGGTCGAGCAGCTCGAGCTGGAGAAGACCCTGAACATGGGCGTCGGCATGATGGCCGTGGTCCCGCAGGAATCGGTCGACGTGGCCCTGACCGCCCTCTCCGACCGGGGCGTCGACGCCTGGGTCGCCGGCGAGATCCTCGACCGGGGCGACCACGCCGAGGGCGCGACCCTCACCGGCTCGTACGCGCTCTGAGCAGCACTGAAACCCGGTCCGGGGCAATGCCCTGGACCGGGTTTCGGCGTTTTACGAGTGTTGGAGCGTCAAG
Organism: Streptomyces sp. NPDC059564; assembly: GCF_042735575.1. NCBI lineage: Bacteria > Bacillati > Actinomycetota > Actinomycetes > Kitasatosporales > Streptomycetaceae > Streptomyces > Streptomyces sp. NPDC059564. The sequence continues at coordinate 19,001 of NZ_JBHWBP010000056.1, forward strand.
CCCCGCGACGGTGCGCCGACGGACCGGACTCTTCGTCCTCGTCCTCGTCGTCATCGCTGTTGTACAGATCCGCGTACTTGGCGTACGGGTCGTCGTCGTCCAGATCGTCATCGACTTCGACCGGCGCGCTGATAGGCAGCGGCTCTGTCGGCGATGCGCCCAGCTCATTGGCCAGACGCGAGAGGTCAGTCCCGCCGCTGTTGTACTTCAGCTGGCGGGCGACCTTTGTCTGCTTGGCCTTGGCCCGGCCGCGCCCCATGGCTCGACCCCCTCGGTGACGGGGCTCGACGGCCCCAGAGTCTGACACGCGTTCATGGTTCGGAGCGGGCTCTCCGTGGAGAGACCGTCCGTAGGGGTTTAACGGTACCTGCTTCCGCGGCCATACGGTACGCCGCCCGCATGACACGCCTCGGCGCAGAACCAGCGGGACACCCCGTACTCGCTGGTCAGCTGTGATTTTAACGCTTTCCTGGCCCACGACCCGCCGAAGTGCAGTGAGTTCCGTCTCGCCGCACCCCGGCGGGCCCCCGGTTGCCTAGGCCTTGCGGGCCGCGGCGCGCGCGGCGAGCGCGTCGGCCATCCGCTGCTCGGCGATCCGGTCGGCCGCGGCGGCCGGCGGGATCCCGTCGGCCTTCGCACGTGCGAATATCGCCAGGGTGGTGTCGAAGATCTTCGTCGCCTTGGCCTTGCAGCGGTCGAAGTCGAAGCCGTGCAGCTCGTCGGCCACCTGGATGACACCGCCCGCGTTGACCACGTAGTCCGGGGCGTAGAGGATCCCGCGGTCCGCGAGGTCCTTCTCGACGCCCGGGTGCGCGAGCTGGTTGTTCGCCGCGCCGCACACCACGGTGGCGGTGAGGACGGGGACGGAGCTGTCGTTCAGCGCGCCGCCGAGGGCGCAGGGGGCGTAGATGTCCAGACCGGGGGTCCGGATCAGCGCCTCCGTGTCGGCGACCGCGGTGACCTTCCCGCCGGGGTGCCGGTCGAGGACCGCCTGGACCGACTCCGCGCGGACGTCCGTGATCACGACCTCGGCGCCGTCCTCCAGGAGGTGCGCCACGAGGTGGTGCCCGACCTTGCCGACACCGGCCACGCCGACCTTGCGGCCGCGCAGGGTCGGGTCGCCCCACAGGTGCTGGGCGCTGGCGCGCATGCCCTGGAAGACGCCGAAGGCGGTGAGCACCGAGGAGTCGCCGGCGCCGCCGTTCTCGGGGGAGCGGCCGGTGGCCCAGCGGGTCTCGCGGGCGACGACGTCCATGTCCGCGACGTACGTGCCGACGTCGCAGGCCGTGACGTAGCGGCCGCCGAGGGACTCCACGAACCGGCCGTAGGCCAGCAGCAGTTCCTCGCTCTTGATCGTGGCCGGGTCGCCGATGATCACGGCCTTGCCGCCGCCGAGGTCGAGACCGGCGAGCGCGTTCTTGTACGACATGCCGCGCGAGAGGTTCAGCGCGTCCCGGACGGCCTCCTCGTCGGAGGCGTACGCGTGGAACCGCGTGCCGCCGAGGGCGGGGCCCAGGGCGGTGGAGTGGATGGCGATGACGGCCTTGAGGCCTGACGCTCGGTCCTGGCACAGCACGACTTGCTCGTGGCCGCCCTGTTCGCTGCGGAACAGGGTGTGCAGGACGCCGTCGGTCATTTCGGTCACGGTGGTGACTCCCATGGAAGAGATGCGGCGGAAAGACGCCCGCCCTGCGGGTGGGGGAGGGCGCACTGGAAGCAGGGTAAGACCTGCGACGCGCGCGGGCGGCCCCTGTCCGGGGATCGGAACACTCCCGTGTGACGCCCCGCCGCCCGCGGCTCGCGCCGGGCGGGCCGGATGCCGGCGCGATGGAGGTGAACCGAGCCCGAAAAGGGGGGAGATACGAGAGCGTGAACGATTCCCCCCGCTCCTCGCCGGTCGTCCCGTACGCCTCCTACCTGCGGGTCTACGAGCCCCTGGCGGCCTTCCCGGAGCCGGAGCGCACGCACTGGGCGGACTACGCCCGGCGCGGGACGGCTCCGACGGCCCAGGACGAACTGCGCCGGTCCCTCTCCGACTTGGTCCGGGTGCCGGTGGTCGGGGTTCCGGCGCACGAGAGCGCGGACGCCTTCACGGCGGAGCTGGACGGGGTGCTGCTGGTGTGCCCCTGGCGGACCCGGCTGCGCGGCTGGCTGGCGCTGCGGGAGCTGGTGGAGTCCTTCCCGGCGCCGGTGCTGGACGCGGCCCTGCCGGCGGCGGCCCGCCGCCGGGCCGCCGAGGAGTACGAGGCGTGGCGCGGGCGGAACCCCGACGCGCGCCCGTGGATCCGTACGGGGGTGTGGCAGGTGCCGCTGCGCTGGTTCGTGCTGGTCGCGGACGAGGAGCGGGAATACCTGCCGGGCGAACGGCTGCGCTACCGCACGCCGATGGTGCAGGCCCGGCGCCGGCTCGCGCGGGGGCTGCGGATCCTGCGGGAGGCGGAGGGGTACGGGCCGCTGGCCGACGGGCTGGTGGAGGTCGGCAGCTGGCTGGAGGAGTTCCACCCGCGCTCGATGGTCGAACTGGACTACGGCGGGCTGCTGCACGCGCTGCCCGCCGACTCCCTGGCGGGGGACCGGTCGGCCCGGGACCTGGCGGCGGGGATCGCGGCGCTGCGGGACGGGAAGCCCGAAGCGGCCTCGGAGGTGTACGGGGAGCTGGCGATCCGCTGGAGGGCGGTAAGGGAAAGACTGTTCGCGAACTGACGGATGAGGCATGGTGTGACCGTGGACTCACCCCCGTTCGGGCCCCGTGCGTATCGCCCGTATCGGTAATCATCGGCCGATCGGGTACAAGTCGCAGATCAGAGCCTTGATCACCACATTAGGGTCTTAGTTCCAGGACCTACGTCCCGATACGGGCCATTGGCCCAAGCGTGACGGACCGCACTATCTACACCCTTGCGCCCTTCCCCTACCCTCGTGCCAAAATAGGACAAGGAGTCCGGGGAGGGTTCCTTCCGCCCAACTAAGGGCGGAATGCTCGGTATTGCACTCTATGGGGGGTCTGACGACTCCTGATCGCTCTGTGACTGATCGTCACAGTGGGGTGACTGTCCGTTATGGGGCGGTCCATCGGCTTCCGCCGCTGATGAACACCTCGGAGGGCAATTCCATCGGTTTGGCCCTTGGGGCTGGACGGATGGTGTAGTTGTAGTGCCGAGGACAAGCCGTTCGTCCTATAACCGACTCGGCCTGCGTATGTCCATTTCGGGCAACGCGGGCCAAGGTGCAGAATTTAGAGGAAAGAACCGAGATGGTTCGGTTCTCCCGAGGAGGCCGCTCATGACCGCTCGCACCCCTGATGCCGAGCCGCTGCTGACCCCGGCTGAGGTTGCCACGATGTTCCGCGTGGACCCGAAGACGGTCACCCGCTGGGCCAAGGCTGGCAAGCTCACGTCCATCCGCACCCTGGGTGGACACCGCCGTTACCGCGAGGCCGAGGTTCGCGCACTGCTCGCGGGAATTCCGCAGCAGCGCAGCGAGGCCTGAGGTACCGCAGCACCCCTGCTTCACCTGCTTTGACCGGGTACGTATCGGGTCCCCCAATCCGATGAAACCCACAGGCTTCATGCGGTGGGGCCTGCCCCAACAGGCTCACTACCGTCGATCGCGCTGGACTCCGCCGGGTCCAGCGCGATCTTTTTTTATGCCCGGCATATGCCTGGAGGGGGCGCTTTCCCGCGGGCCCGAGGGCGCCGGCGGGGGTGGGTGCCATTGCACATATTAAATCGACCGGGCGTAGGAGTCCGATAAACGTGCGGGTCTCAAAAACTCGTGTGGTGACTCCCGTCACAGCTGATAACTCTTGTACATCCGGCAATGCACCTCGTAAGGGGATCTCCGGTGCAGAGCGCCTCACGCGGACGGGGGATTTTTCCCTCCCGGGCGACAAGTCTGGCCGGGGCCGCTGGAAGGCCCCTGGAGGCCCCGTCGGGGCTGAGTGTGGACCCGAGTCGCTCCAGGGGTGCGAACGGCCGCTGGAGGGCCTCCTGGGCCGCCCGGGGGTTGCCGGATGATCACGGAGCGCGAGGGTGCCCCCGTACGCTCCCGGCGCCCGGCAGCGCCGGCACCGGACAACGCGTCAGGGCCCGTATCCCTTGCGGGGTACGGGCCCTGACGTTTCTGCGAACCTGACGGGACTTGAACCCGCGACCTCCACCTTGACAGGGTGGCGAGCTAACCAACTGCTCCACAGGTCCTTGTTTCGCGGCCGGTTTCCCGGCTGCGAATGACACTGTACAGCAGGTCAGGGGGTGCGGTCGAACCCGATCACGGAGCGAGGGCGTCGACCGCCTTCACGATGCGTTTGTCCGAGATCGGGTACGCCGTCCCGAGCGCGTGGGCGAAGTAGCTGACCCGCAGTTCCTCGATCATCCAGCGGATCTCGGTGACCGCCTCCGGCACCGGACGGCCCTTCGGCAGCTGCTCCAGCAGCCACAGGTACTCGTCCCGCATCTCGTGGACCTTCTCCATGCGCGTGGTGTCGCGCTGGGCGCCCGTCGGCATCTGCTGGAGCCGCCGGTCGGCCGCCACCAGGTAGCGCATCAGGTCCGGCAGCCGGCGCAGGCCGGCCAGCGTCACGAAGCCGGCCGGCACCAGCGCCGCCAGCTGGGCCTTCACGTCGGCGACGTTCGCCATGAGGGCCAGGCTGTTGGTGGCCTTCAGGCGCCGCTCGCAGGCCTGCCAGGCCGCCAGCACCTGCTGCACCTGCGCGACCGTCCGTACGGTCGTGTCCACCAGGTCGGCCCGTACCGCGTCGTAGAGCTTCCGGAAGCCCGCCTCGTCCCAGGCCGGTCCGCCGTGGTCGGCGATCAGCTTGTCGGCCGCCGCCGTCACGCAGTCCTCGAACAGCGCCTGGATGGAGCCGTGCGGGTTCCTGGACAGGGCCAGCTTCTGCTGGTTGGTGAGCTTGTCCGAGGCGAACTTCGCCGGGTTCACCGGGATGTTGAGGAGGATCAGCTTCCGGGTGCCGAGCCACATGGCCCGCTGCTGCTCGATCTCGGTGTCGAAGAGCCGTACGGACACGCTCGTGCCGTCGTCCACCAGCGCCGGGTACGCCTTCACCGGCTGGCCCGCACGCCGGGTCTCGAAGACCTTGGTCAGGGTGCCGATCGTCCAGTCCGTCAGCCCCGTGCGCTCCAGCGACTCCCCGCCCGCGCGTTCGGCGGTGGCGGCCGCGGCCTTGGAGAGGGCCTGGCGGGCCTTGGGCTTCAGGCGCAGCCGCAGGGCCTCCAGGTCCTTGTCCTCGGCGAGGTTCTTGCGGCGCTCGTCGACGATCCGGAAGGTGATCTTCAGGTGGTCCGGGATCCGGCTCAGGTCGAAGTCCTCGGCCGAGACCGGGACGCCGACCATCCGGTGCAGCTCGCGCGCCAGCGTCACCGGCAGCGGCTCCTGCAGGGGTACGGCCGTGTCGAGGAAGCGCGTCGCGAAGTTCGGCGCCGGTACGTAGTGCCGGCGGATCGGCTTCGGCAGCGAGCGGATCAGCTCCGTGACGACCTCCTCGCGCAGGCCCGGGATCTGCCAGTCGAAGCCCTCGTCGGTGACCTGGTTCAGCACCTGGAGCGGGATGTGGACGGTCACGCCGTCCGCGTCCGCGCCCGGCTCGAACTGGTAGGTCACCCGGAACTTCAGCTGCCCCTGCCGCCAGGTGTCCGGGTAGTCGGCCTTGGTGACGCCGGCCGCCTTCTCCGTCAGCAGCATCTCGCGCTCGAAGTCGAGGAGTTCGGGCTCCTCGCGCTTCTTGTGCTTCCACCAGGAGTCGAAGTGCGCCCCCGAGACCACGTGCTCCGGGATCTTCTGGTCGTAGAAGTCGAAGAGGGTCTCGTCGTCCACCACGATGTCGCGGCGCCGCGCGCGGTTCTCCAGCTCCTCGACCTCGGTCAGGAGCTTGCGGTTGTCCGCGTAGAACTTGTGGTGGGTCCGCCAGTCGCCCTCGACCAGCGCGTTGCGGATGAACAGCTCGCGGGAGACCTCGGCATCGATCCGCCCGTAGTTGATCTTCCGCTGGGCGACGATCGGCACGCCGTACAGCGTCACCTTCTCGTACGCCATCACCGCCGCCTGGTCCTTCTCCCAGTGCGGCTCGCTGTACGTGCGCTTGATCAGGTGCTGCGCGAGCGGCTCCACCCACTCCGGCTCCACCTTGGCGTTCACCCGGGCCCACAGCCGCGAGGTCTCCACCAGCTCCGCCGACATCAGGAACTTCGGCTGCTTCTTGAAGAGCGAGGAGCCCGGGAAGATCGCGAACTTGGCCGAGCGCGCGCCCAGGTACTCGTTCTTGTCGGTGTCCTTCAGACCGATGTGCGACAGCAGGCCGGCCAGCAGCGAGATGTGGATGTTCGTCTCGGCCCCGTCGGCCTCGTTGACGTGGATCCCCATCGTCTTCGCGACCGTACGCAGCTGCGAGTAGATGTCCTGCCACTCCCGGATCCGCAGGAAGTTCAGGTACTCCTGCTTGCACATCCGGCGGAACGAGGACGAGCCGCGCTCCTTCTGCTGCTCGCGCACGTAGCGCCACATGTTCAGGTACGAGAGGAAGTCGCTGGTCTCGTCCTTGAAGCGGGCGTGGTTCTGGTCCGCCTGCGTCTGCTTGTCCGAGGGCCGCTCGCGCGGGTCCTGGATGGACAGGGCCGCCGCGATCACCATCACCTCGCGGACGCAGTTGTTCTTGTCCGCCTCCACCACCATGCGGGCCAGCCGCGGGTCCACCGGCAGCTGGGACAGCTGGCGGCCCATCGGCGTGAGCCGCTGCCCCTTCCTGCCCTCTTGGGCGGACTTCTCCGCCTGCTCCAGCGCGCCCAGCTCCTGGAGCAGCTGCACGCCGTCCCGGATGTTGCGGTGGTCCGGCGGGTCGATGAAGGGGAACTTCTCGATCTCGCCCAGGCCCGCCGCGGTCATCTGGAGGATGACGGAGGCCAGGTTCGTCCGCAGGATCTCCGCGTCCGTGAACTCCGGCCGGGAGAGGAAGTCGTCCTCCGAGTACAGCCGGATGCAGATGCCGTCGCTGGTACGGCCGCAGCGGCCCTTGCGCTGGTTGGCGCTGGCCTGCGAGATCCGCTCGATCGGCAGCCGCTGCACCTTCGTGCGGTGGCTGTAGCGCGAGATGCGGGCGGTGCCCGGATCGATCACGTACTTGATGCCGGGGACGGTCAGCGAGGTCTCCGCGACGTTCGTCGCCAGGACGATCCGGCGGCCCGTGTGCTGCTGGAAGACCCGGTGCTGCTCGGCGTGCGAGAGGCGGGCGTAGAGCGGGAGGACCTCCGTCAGGCGGAGCCTGCGCTTCTCCAGCGCGTCCGCCGTGTCCCGGATCTCCCGCTCACCGGAGAGGAAGACCAGGATGTCGCCCGGCCCCTCGGCCTGGAGCTCGTCCACGGCTTCGCAGATCGCGGTGATCTGGTCCCGGTCGGCGTCCTCGGAGTCTTCCTCCAGGAGCGGCCGGTAGCGGACCTCCACCGGATACGTCCGCCCGCTGACCTCGACGATCGGGGCCTCGCCGAAGTGCCGGGAGAACCGCTCCGGGTCGATGGTCGCCGAGGTGATGACGACCTTCAGGTCGGGACGCTTCGGCAGCAGCGTGGCCAGGTAGCCGAGCAGGAAGTCGATGTTCAGCGACCGCTCGTGGGCCTCGTCGATGATGATCGTGTCGTAGGCGCGCAGCTCGCGGTCCGTCTGGATCTCCGCGAGCAGGATGCCGTCCGTCATCAGCTTCACGAAGGTCGCGTCCTGGTCCACCTGGTCGGTGAACCGGACCTTCCAGCCGACGGTCTGCCCGATCTCGGACTTCAGCTCCTCCGCGATGCGCTCCGCGACCGTGCGGGCCGCGATCCGGCGGGGCTGGGTGTGCCCGATCATGCCCCGGACGCCGCGCCCCAGCTCCATGCAGATCTTGGGGATCTGCGTGGTCTTGCCGGAGCCGGTCTCGCCCGCGACGATCACGACCTGGTGGTCGCGTATCGCCTCGGCGATCTCGTCCTTCTTCTGGCTGACGGGCAGGTTCTCGGGATACGTGACCTCCGGCTTGCGCGAGGCACGGCCGGCGAGCCGCTCGGCGGCCTTCTCGGCCTCCGCGGCGATCTCGTCGAGCACGGCCTGCTTGGCCTCGGGCTTGCGGATGCGGCGGGCGCCTTCGAGGCGGCGGCCGAGGCGGTGCGCGTCACGGAGGGAGATCTCACCGAGAAGCGTCTGCAGGGCGGCGAAGGAAGTAGACATACCTGGTCGAGGATCTCACCTGGGCGCGGCGGGTGGCGAACGCATTTGTGCCCCTCCCCGTACCATTTCGGGACGAGTCCCCCCGTTCGCGCAAGTGAGAGGCTGCCCACCTTGTCCCGCCGTCGCTCCGTGTGGTGCCTCCTGGCCGCCGTACTCGCGATGCTGCTGGGCACGGCGGCGGCCGTCCCCGCGGCGGCTGCCCCGGCGCCCGCCGCGCACTCCACGGCCGCCGCCGCGCGGTCCGCGCCCGCCCCGGCCGTGGCGGGCCTCCAGGAGCGGGGCCCCTCCTGCGCCCCCGGCGCCCCGGACCACGGCGGAGTCCCCGCCCTGCCGGTACGGGCCGGGGCCGAGCACGCGCAGCTCCCGCCGGGCGGGGCCGTGCCCGGGGCGGCGCGCCCGTACTGCGCGGCGGCCGTACGGGTCCACGTACGCGGGCCGGACCGGCCGGCGCCCGGGCCGGTGGAGCTTTCGGTGCTGAGGGTTTAAGGGGAGCGGCTGCGCCGGTCCCCTCCCCTCTCCGCACCACCTGGAGCACCCGTATGTCCTCTTCACCCCGCAAGCCGTCCCCCCGCAAGCGCTCCCGCACGCCCCTGCTGGTCTCCGCCGGAGTCGCCGTCGTCGCGATCACCCTCGGCCTCGTCTCCTGGCAGGCCACCGGAACCGGGAAGAAGTCCCACGAGACGGCCTCCGCCGCCGGCTCCGCGCCCCGCACCGACGACCCCGCCGCCGAACTCAAGGCCCTGGCCCGCCGCGAAGCCGGGGACAAGCTCGCCCTGGGCCGCCCCGACGCGCCCGTCGTCCTCATCGAGTACTCCGACTTCAAGTGCGGGTACTGCGGCAAGTTCGCCCGCGACACCGAGCCGGCCCTGGTGAAGAAGTACGTCGAGGACGGCACCCTGCGCATCGAGTGGCGCAACTTCCCGATCTTCGGCGCCGACTCCGAGGCCGCCGCCAAGGCCGCCTGGGCCGCCGGACAGCAGGACCGCTTCGCCGCCTTCCACGAGGCCGCGTACGCCGCCGGAGCCAAGGAGAAGGGCTTCGGCGAGGAGCGGCTGACCGAGCTGGCCCGCGAGGCCGCCGTCCCGGACCTGGAGCGCTTCCAGCGCGACCTCGCCTCCCCGCAGGCCGCCGAGGCACTGCGCAGGGACCAGGAGGAGGGCTACCGCATCGGCGTCAGCTCCACCCCCTCCTTCCTCGTCGGCGGACAGCCCCTGGCCGGCGCCCAGCCGGTGGCCGCCTTCGAGACCGCCATCGCCCGCGCCAAGGCGGCGGCCCGGCCGTGACCGACATCGGATACCTGGCCGCCCTGCTGGGCGGCCTCCTCGCCCTGCTCAGCCCGTGCAGCGCCCTGCTGCTGCCCGCCTTCTTCGCGTACTCGATCGACTCCCCCACCCGGCTCCTCGCACGCACCGGGATCTTCTACGCGGGCCTCGCGAGCACCCTCGTACCGCTGGGCGCGGCCGGCTCGTACGCGGGCCGGTTCTTCCACGGCAACCGCGAGGGGCTGGTGCTCTTCGGCGGCTGGCTGATCATCGCGCTCGGCCTCGCCCAGATCCTCGGCCTCGGCTTCGCGCCGAAGCGGATCACCGAGCTCTCCGGGCGGATCCGCCCCACCACCGCCCTGTCGGTGTACGCCCTCGGCGCGGTCTACGGGCTGGCCGGATTCTGCGCCGGCCCGATCCTGGGCAGCGTCCTGACGGTGGCGGCGGTCAGCGGCAGCCCGGTCTACGGGGGCCTGCTGCTGGCGGTGTACGCGCTCGGCATGGCCGTGCCGCTGTTCCTGCTGGCCCTGCTCTGGGAGCGGTTCGACCTCGGCCGCCGGCGCTGGCTGCGCGGGCGCCCCCTGCGGCTGGGCCGGTTCGAGCCGCACTCGACCTCGCTGCTGTCCGGGCTGTTCTTCATCACCCTCGGCACGCTGTTCCTGGCCTTCGACGGGGCGAGCGCCCTGCCCGGGCTGCTCGACGTCGACGACTCGTACGCGGTCGAGGAGCGGGTGCGCTCGCTGGCCGACGCGGTGCCGGACTGGGCGCTGCTGGGCCTGGTCGGCGCGGGCGCGGCGGCCTTCGGGCTGGTGCGCTGGCGGCGGGGTGAGCGCGAGGGGTGACACGCAGAAGGCCCCGTCCGGGGGACGGGGCCTTCTTTTTGTGGCTGGGGCCGGGGTCGAACCGGCGACCTATCGCTTTTCAGGCGATCGCTCGTACCAACTGAGCTACCCAGCCACGAGACCGTTTCCAGCCTCAGCGAACCTGACGGGACTTGAACCCGCGACCTCCACCTTGACAGGGTGGCGAGCTAACCAACTGCTCCACAGGTCCTTGCATTGTGCGAGAACAAGTCTCGCACATGGTGTTGCGTACCCCCAACGGGATTCGAACCCGTGCTACCGCCTTGAAAGGGCGGCGTCCTGGGCCACTAGACGATGAGGGCTAAAGGCCCGCCGAATCACTTTCCAGCGCGTCGGGGACGTGAGAAGCATATGGGATCCGGGGAGCTATCGCCAAAACCGTTTCCCCCGGAGCGACAATGGCCGGGTGCTGGAGATGACGCGCGAGGAGTTCGAGGAGCTCGTCGCAGAGGCCCTGGACCGCATCCCGCCGGAGCTGACGCGGCTGATGGACAACGTGGCGGTGTTCGTCGAGGACGAGCCGCCGGCCGACGATCCCGAGCTGCTCGGGCTCTACGAGGGGACCCCGCTGACGGAGCGCGGCGAGTGGTACGCCGGGGTGCTCCCCGACCGCATCACCATCTACCGGAACCCCACGTTGCGGATGTGTGAGGACCGGGAGAGCGTGGTCGCCGAGACGGAGGTGACGGTGGTGCACGAGATCGCCCATCACTTCGGGATCGACGACGAACGGCTGCACGCGCTGGGCTACGGGTGACCCGGCCGGTCCCGGGGGACGAGGCGATCGACCCCGATGTCGACCTCCACGTACCCGCCCAGCGGGCGGAGCCGCAGGGCCGGGTGCTCGCGGCGGTGGCGGCGGGCGGGGCCCTGGGCGCCTCGGCGCGCTACGGGGCCGGCCTGCTGTGGCCGGCCGGGCCCGGGGCCTTTCCATGGGCCACCTTCTGGGTCAACGTCTCGGGCTGCGCGCTGATCGGCGTACTGATGGTGCTGATCAGCGAGGGCGGGCGGAGCGCTCCCCATCCACTGGTGCGGCCCTTCTTGGGGGTCGGGGTGCTCGGCGGGTTCACCACCTTCTCGACGTACGCCGTGGACTTCTCGCGCCTGCTGGACGAGGGGGAGGCGGGGGTCGCGCTGGCGTACGCCGTGCTCACGGTGGCGGCCGCGCTGGGGGCCGTCTGGGCGGCGGCTTCGGCGACCCGGCTGGCGGTACGGCCCGGTCGTCGGGGGCGCGGGTGAACTGGCTGCTGGTGGTGGCGGGCGCGGTCGTCGGGGCGCCGCTGCGGTACCTGGCCGACCGGGCGGTGCAGACCCGCCACGATTCGGTCTTCCCCTGGGGGACGTTCGTGGTCAACGCCGCCGCCTGTCTGCTGCTGGGGGTGGTGACGGGGGCGGTGCTGGCCGGGGCGGGCTCCTCGCGGGCGGTCCTGCTGCTCGGGACGGGCCTGTGCGGGGCGCTGAGCACGTACTCGACCTTCTCGTACGAGACGCTGCGGCTGGCGGAGCGCGGCTGGCGGTTCCTGGCCGCCCTGAACGTGCTGGCGTCGGTACTGGTCGGGCTGGGTGCCGTGCACCTCGGGTCGCAGGTGGCCCGGCAGCTGTTCGCGTAAGGGGCGTGTCTCTTACGGGGTAAAGGGAGTTGGGCTCATTGACCCGACCGACGCGGACCCCGCCGCAGTGTTCCGGAGGTGCCCCTGTGCGCCCTTTGTCCGCTTCCCTCAGACTGGCCGTCTCCGCGCTCGCCGTCGCGGCGACGGCGGGCTGCATGAGCGTCGGCGAGGACGCAGCGAAGCCGGGGCCCGGTGCTTCGGTGGGCGGCAAGGACACCGCCGGGGTCGAGGGCTCCACCGCCGGCCACGGCTCCGGGGTCCACGGCAACGGGCACGGCGTGAAGGACGGTACGGGGAACCAGGGGGGCAAGTCCGGGGAGCCCGGGAAGGCCTCCGGCGCGACCGGGGCCTCCCCCAGCCCGGGCGCTCCCGCGGGGAAGCCGGGACTGCCCTCGCCGTCGGCCGGCCCGGGCGGCGGGGCCGGCGGGCAGGGCGGGCAGGTGCCCTCCGGGGGCGGTTCGGGCGGCTCGGGCTCCGGATCCGGGGGCTCTGGTTCCGGCTCGGGGTCGGGTTCCGGTTCCGGCGGCTCCGGTTCCGGCTCGGGTTCGGGGTCGGGCGGATCCGGTGGGTCGGCCACCACCCCGCCGGTGGTGGAGCCGACTCCGCCTGTGACGCAACCCACTCCGCCGGATCCCACTCCGCCGAGCCCGCCGACTCCTGAACCGACCGCCGCGACGGCGTAGAACACGGGGGATCCGCCCGGTCCGTCCGGGTCGCACGCAGCACACGCCCGGGGCGTCGTCGCAGGTCAGAGGGGTTTCTGCGGGAACGACTTGCCAGACCCCCAGGAGGGTGCGTATGGTTATAGATCGTTTGATCCCATTGCCCGGCGCCGAATCCGAAGAGCGCCGTGTGGCGCGTACTCTCCCTAGCCGTGGCTGACCGCATTGAGGCGGTCGATTTGCGATTCACGGAGTTTGGGCGCGTGCCGAGACTCCGGAAGGTTTCGCATTTCGCATGTCCATTTCCAGTTCTGACCGTTCCGTCATGCCCGAGAACATCTCCACCGAGATCGTCGACGCCGAGACCCTCGCGGTCACCGAGGCCATGGAGGCCATCGAGGCGGAGGAGATCATCGAGGCCCTTGAGGCCGATGTGACCTCCGACGCTTCTGACTCCATCGACGACGCCCCCGCCGCCTTCGACGCCTCCGACGACGAGGCCGACGACGACGCCGAGCCCACGATCACCTTCGGCGACCTCGGTCTGCCGGACGGCATCGTCCGCAAGCTCGCGCAGAACGGCGTCACCGCCCCCTTCCCGATCCAGGCCGCGACCATCCCGGACGCCCTGGCCGGCAAGGACATCCTCGGCCGCGGCCGCACCGGCTCCGGCAAGACCCTCTCCTTCGGTCTCCCGACCCTGGCCTCCCTGGCCGGCGGGCACACCGAGAAGAAGAAGCCCCGCGCGATCATCCTCACGCCGACCCGTGAGCTCGCGATGCAGGTCGCGGACGCCCTCCAGCCCTACGGCGACGTCCTCGGCCTGAAGATGAAGGTCGTCTGCGGCGGTACCTCCATGAGCAACCAGATCTACGCCCTGGAGCGCGGTGTCGACGTCCTCGTCGCCACCCCGGGCCGCCTGCGCGACATCATCAACCGCGGCGCCTGCTCCCTGGAGAACGTCAAGATCGCCGTCCTCGACGAGGCCGACCAGATGGCCGACCTGGGCTTCCTGCCCGAGGTCACCGAGCTGCTCGACCAGATCCCCGGCGGCGGCCAGCGCATGCTCTTCTCCGCCACCATGGAGAACGAGATCGGCACCCTGGTCAAGCGCTACCTGACGAACCCCGTCACGCACGAGGTCGACAGCGCCCAGGGCAACGTCACGACCATGACGCACCACGTCCTCGTCGTGAAGCCGAAGGACAAGGCGCCGGTCACGGCCGCCATCGCCGCCCGCAAGGGCCGCACCATCATCTTCGTCCGCACCCAGCTGGGCGCCGACCGCATCGCCGAGCAGCTCATCGAGGCCGGCGTGAAGGCCGACGCGCTGCACGGCGGCATGACGCAGGGTGCCCGCACCCGCGTCCTCGCGGACTTCAAGGACGGCTACGTCAACGCCCTCGTCGCCACCGACGTCGCCGCCCGCGGCATCCACGTCGACGGCATCGACCTGGTCCTGAACGTGGACCCGGCCGGCGACCACAAGGACTACCTGCACCGCTCGGGCCGTACCGCCCGTGCCGGCAAGTCGGGCGTCGTGGTCTCCCTGGCCCTGCCGCACCAGCGCCGCCAGATCTTCCGCCTGATGGAGGACGCGGGCGTCGACGCCTCGCGCCACATCGTCCAGGGCGTCGGCGCCTTCGACCCCGAGGTCGCCGAGATCACCGGTGCGCGTTCGCTCACCCAGGTCCAGGCCGACTCCGCGAACAACGCGGCCAAGCAGGCCGAGCGTGAGGTCGCCGACCTCACCAAGCAGCTGGAGCGCCTGTCGCGCCGTGCCATCGAGCTGCGCGAGGAGGCCGACCGCCTCGTCGCCCGCTCCGCCCGTGAGCGCGGCGAGGACCCGGAGGCCGCTGTCGCCGAGGTGGCCGAGGCCGCCGAGGCCGAGGTCGCGGCTGCCGCTGCCGCCGCTGCCGCCGAACTGGCCGCGCAGGAGCGCCGCGAGGAGCAGCGCGCCCAGCGCGACGACCGCGGCAACTTCGAGCGTCGCGACAACCGCGGCGGCGACCGTGGTGGCGACCGCGGTGACCGCGGTGGCGACCGTGGCGGCTTCCGCCGCGACGACCGCGGCGACCGCGGTGGCCGTCCGTCCGGTGGTTTCAACCGCGATGACCGTGGTGGCGACCGTGGTGGCTTCCGCCGCGACGACCGTCCGTCGGGTGGTT
>NZ_JBHWBP010000057.1:0-33673 GCF_042735575.1 Streptomyces sp. NPDC059564
GAACCTACCCCGCCGCTTCCGCCGTTCGTCACCCGGGCTGATTCCCCGGGGGGTCGTCCAGGTGACGGATGGTCACCCATTTGGCGGGGCTCTCGTTCGGGTTCGGCGGCAGGGCCGAACGCCGTGGTGCGGGGGAACGTTTACCCCCTGGCCGCGCCCGGGAGCGGACGGACCGCGGGGTTGCCGGGCCCGCCCTCACATGGCGGAGCGCATTGCGATTTCACGACTGGGAAGCTCCCGCCACACCCCCCGATGCCCTTCCGGTGATCGTTCCGGGGTGATTCGGTACGGACGTTCCCCTTCCTCCCTGATCGGAGTGCTTCGCCATGCGCATGCTCATGCGTGTCACCGTCGCCGCCCTGCTCGCCCTGACCCCGGTGGCGGCCGCCTCGGCCTCAGCCTCGGAAGCCGCGCCGGAACCGACCCCGGCCCCGCTGTTCACCTCGGCCAACGCCGTGCCGGGCAACTACATCGTGACGCTGCAGAAGGGTGTGGACGCGGCGAAGGCCGCCGAGAAGCTGGGCCTGAAGCCGACCTTCGTCTACGGCAAGGCCCTCAACGGCTTCGCCGTCCCGCTGACCCCGCTCCAGCTGACGATCGTCCGCAGCAGCCTGGGCGTGAAGGCGGTCGAGGAGGACGCCAAGGTCCAGTCCGTGCCGACGCCGAGCCGGACCTCCGGCATGCGGGCGCCGTCCAACTCCTGGGGCCAGGACCGGATCGACCAGAAGGAACTGCCGCTCGACAACGACTTCTCCGTCGAGGGCAACGGCGCCGGGGTGACCGCGTACATCCTCGACACGGGCATCGACTACAACCACGACGAGTTCGGCGGGCGCGCCACCTTCGGCTTCGACGCGATCGGTGACGGGCGCAATGGCCAGGACTGCCAGGGTCACGGCACCCACGTGGCGGGCACCGTCGGCGGCAAGACGTACGGGGTGGCGCGCAAGGCGAGCCTCGTCAGCGTCCGCGTCCTCGGCTGCGACGGCAAGGGCACCTGGTCGGGGATCATCGCGGGCATGGACTGGGTCGCCAAGAACGCCAAGCAGCCGGCCGTCCTGAACGGCTCCCTGGGCGGAGAGAGGTCGACGGCCGTGAACGACGCCGCTACCGCCCTCACCGACGCGGGCGTGCTGCCGGTCATCGCTGCGGGCAACTCCGCGGTCGACGCCTGCAACATCTCGCCCGCGTCCGCCAGCCGCGTGGTCACCGTCGCCGCGTCCAACCAGTACGACGAGGAGACCGACTTCTCCAACTACGGCCGCTGCGTCTCCCTCTACGCGCCCGGCAAGGCCATCGTCTCCGCGAAGCTCGGCGGCGGCAGCGTGGCCCTCGACGGTACGTCGATGGCCGCGCCGCACGTCGCGGGCGTCGCCGCCCTCTACAAGGCCGCGCACCCGAAGGCGGACCCGGGGGAGATCTCCGAGTTCCTCGACACCGAGTCCACCAAGGACGTCCTGAAGAGCGTCAGCAAGAGCAGCCCGAACGCGCTCCTCTTCACCGGCGGCCTGTAACCCCCGGCTCCACCGGCACCCCGGCGGCATCGCCGTCCTTCTCGACGCCGATGACGTCGGGGTGCGCCCGCAGCGCGGCCAGCTGGGTGGCGTCCAGGTCGGCGGCGAAGCCCCCGAACACGCTGCGGTAGACGTGCCGGGCCTCCGTGACGCCGGTCTCGCGCATCACCCGCTCGGGATCGGCGCCGGGGGCGAGGGTGACGACGTACGGCTCGGCGGTCCGCCCGGCATCGGCGGTCACCGACGGCCCGGCGTGGGCGACGGGCGCCGCCGCCACGGGCGCGGCGAGCAGCAGGACGGCGGTCAGGACGGTACGCAGCAACGGACGCACGGGGGACTCCCTTTCGGCGGGGACAGCGGCTACCCGGTCCTTCGGCTCACCGGCGCCGCGTCTTGAGCCGCCGCTCCGGTGAGGATCCCGGAGGCGGCGGTGACCACCAGGCAGAGGGCGACCGGCAGGAGCAGGGCCAGGTCGAGCGGGACCAGGTGGGTCAGCGGGCCGATCACCGCCGGGCCCGCGAGCATCCCGAGGTAGCCGAGGCCCGCGACGCGGGAGACGTTGGCCCCGGCGGCGTCCGGGTCGGCGTGGCCCGCCGCGCTGAAGAGCTGGGGGACGCAGCCGGAGAGGCCCGCGCCGAGCACGGCCCAGCCGGCCAGCGCCACCGGGGCGTTCGGGGCGAGCGCGGCCAGGGCCAGGCCCCCCGCGCCGACGGCGGAGCCCACGCGCAGGACGGCCGCCGGGCCGAAGCGCCCCGACACCCGGTCGGCGAACAGCCTCCCGACGGTCATGGCGGTCGCGAAGGCCCCGTAGGCGAGGGCCGCGGTGCCGGCGGAGGCGCCGAGGACGTCCTTGAGGTGCGGGGTGCTCCAGTCGTTGGCGACGCCCTCGCAGAGCATGAGCAGGAAGGCGAGACCCGCCAGGATGCGGATCCGCCGGGGGGATGCGGTGCTGGGGGCCGTGGCCGTCGGGTCGGGGCCGGTCGGCGTGTGGGGCAGCAGGAGGCGGGCGGCGAGGGCCGTCACGACGAGGCTCCCGGCGGCGGTGATGCCCAGGGTGGTGGCGGGGCTCCAGCCCCGGCCGAGCGCGAGGGCTCCGGCCAGCGCGGCGAGCACCCCGCCGACGGAGAACGCGGCGTGGAAGGCGGACATCAGCGGCCTGCCGTAGCCGCGCTCCACCTGGACGGCGTGCGCGTTCATGCTCACGTCGAGGGTGCCGTTGCCGAGCCCGAGCAGCAGCAGGGCCGCGCCCAGGGCGGGCGCGTCGCCGGCCAGGCCCGGCAGCAGGACGGCCGCGCCGCACAGGGCCGCGCTCACCGGCAGGACCCTGCGGGCGCCCAGCCGGTCGGTGAGCGGTCCGGCGAGGCGCATGCCGAGGAAGGCGCCGGCGCCGAGGAGGAGCAGGAGCCAGCCGAGCTGGGCGTGGCCGATGCCGGTGCGCCGTTCGATGACGGGGATGTGGACGATCCACATGCCCATGAGGAAGCCGTTGAGGAGGAAGAAGGCGAAGGTGGCCTGCCGTCCGGCCCGCAGGGAGGTGGTCTGCGTGGTCTGCATGTGAACGAACATAACGCACATGGATTGTGTTCGTAAGGTTGGCGTTCGAACATCCGAGGGTGTTGAATGGGCGGTATGAGTGCAGACCGACTGAGGCAGATCACCGACGCGGTGCGCGAGAGCGGCCGCCGCAGCGTCCTGGAGCTGGCCGGGCTCACCGGCGCCTCCGAGATGACGATCCGGCGGGACCTGGAGACCCTGGCCGAACAGGGCGTACTGGAGCGCTACCGGGGCGGTGCCCGCAGCCTGCTGCTGCGCGGCGAGGAACCCCCCTTCGCGCTGCGCGCCCAGGACGGGCTGGACGCCAAGCGCCGCATCGCCGCCGAGGTCGCGGCCCTGATCGCGGACGGGGAGTCGGTGGTCCTGGACAGCGGGACCACCTGCCTGGAGGTGGCGCGCGCCCTGCACGACCGGCGGCTCACCGTGATGCCGCTGTCGCTGCACGCCGCCAACGCCCTCGCCGACGCGCCGCAGCTGACGCTGCTGCTGCCCGGCGGCCAGCCGCGCCGCGGGGAACTCGCCCTGACCGGCCCGCTGACCGAGGCCTCCCTCGCGGCCCTGCGCTTCGACACCGCGGTCGTCGGCTGCTGCGGGCTGACGGTGGCCGACGGGCTGACCGCCTATGACCTGGCCGACGCCGCCGTCAAGCGCGCCGCCATCGCCTCGGCCCGGCGGGTCATCGCCGTCGCCGAGGCCGGCAAGTTCTCCCGTACCGCCCTGGCCCACGTCATCCCGGCGTCCGGGCTGCACGCCGTCGTCACCGACCGGGGCGCTCCGGCCGACGCGACCGAAGCGCTGACGGCCGCGGGCGTCACCGTACGAGAGGTGTGAACCCCGCATGACCGACACGGTGCTTTTCGATCTCTTCGGCGTCATCGCCCGCCACCAGTCCCCCGAGGGGCGGGACCGGCTCGTCGCCACCGCCGGGGTGCCCGGCCCGGCCTTCTGGGACGCGTACTGGTCGCTGCGTCCGCCCTACGACCGCGGCGACCTCGCCGGGCCCGGCTACTGGCGGGCCGTCGCCGAGGCCCTCGGCGTCCGCTTCGACGCGTCCCGCATCACCGCGCTGACCGAGGCGGACGTGGACAGCTGGAGCGGGGTCGACGAGGAGATGGTCGGGCTGCTCGGGGAACTCGCCGCGAGCGGACGGCCGATCGCGCTCCTCTCGAACATCCCCGAGGAGCTCGCCGCGCACTACGAGCGGCACCACCCCTGGCTCGGCCTGTTCGGGGTGCGCGCCTTCTCCTGCCGCATCGGCCACGCCAAGCCCGAACCGGACGCCTATGTCTGGTGCTTGCGCGCCCTCGGCCTCGAAGCGGACCGCGTTCTGTTCGTGGACGACCGCGAGGAGAACATCCGCGCGGCCCGTGCGCTGGGGCTCCGGGGCCATCTCTTCACCGGCCCGGCCGCCCTGCGCCGCGTCCTTACGGGGTAGCGGACTTGGCCTTGGCCTGCGCGGCGGCGACGTAGCGGACCGTGAAGAGCATCGGGAGGACGAACCCGGCGGCCTGGACGAGGGTCGCGGCCGTCGAGTGGCCCTGGCCGGCGTGGGCGAGGGCCGCGAGCGCTGCGGCCGTGACCGTGAAGGCCGCGGTCCACACGGCGGTGATGACGACGTTGATGCGGATGAACGGCTTCATGCCCCAGAGCTCGCGGGGGGTGGTGCGCTTGGCGATGCCCAGGGTGAACGGCTTGCCGACGAGCAGCGAGCCCCCGGCGATGAGGGCCAGGGTGGCCGAGGAGAGGGCCGCCGAGTAGGCGTGGACGGGTGAGTCGGGGTCGGCGAAGGCGATGGCCGTCAGGGCCGCGAAGAAGACCGCCGAGCCGATCTCGATGATCAGCGCGTCGAAGCCGGCCCCGGCCCGGCGCTGCTGCGCGGTGACCGCCACCGCCGCGACCAGGCCGGCGAGCGCGCCCCACTGCCACTGCGCGGAGGGGAACACGGCGAAGACGATCCACGGAAGGAAGGTGCGTACGTACGACATCGGTGTGACCCCCGGCTCGACATTCCTGTTGTGACATGTCGAAGTTAGAACCTCCAGTAGTGACATGTCAATGATGGAAGGTAGGGTGTTGGGCATGAGCCTTCGACACGCCCTCCTCGGACTCCTGTCAGAGCGCCCTGCCAGCGGGTACGACCTGCTCAAGCGCTTCGAGACCTCGCTGGCCAACGTCTGGCCCGCCACGCAGAGCCAGATGTACACAGAACTGTCCAAACTCGCCGCCGCCGGGCTGATCAGCGCCTCGGCGGAGGGCCCGCGCGGCCGCAAGGAATACACCCTCACCGACGAGGGGCTGGCCGAACTGCGGCACTGGCTGACCGAGACCAAGCCGACCCGCAACACGCGCAGCGACCTCCTGCTGCGGGTCTTCTTCCTCGGCGTGCTCACGCCCGAGCAGGCGCGCGGCTACCTCACCGAGCTGACGGAGATGTCCGCGCGGGAGTACGAGGAGCTGCGCGCCCTGGAGAAGTCCATCGACTGGGGCGACGACACCCTGTCGGTGCACGGCCGCATCGCCCTGGAGTACGGCCTGCGCTTCAACGCCATGCGCCGCGAGTGGGCCGAGTGGGCGGCCGGGCAGATCCGGTAGTCGTCAGCTTCGTTGGAAGAACTCCACTTCCGCCAGGGCGAGATGGCGGCCCTGGTCCAGTCCGGCGGGTGCGTCGAGGGTCAGCCGGATCGAGGTGGCGTCGCTGATGCCGGTGGGGAAGGTCTGCGGGCCCGGCTTGTCGCTCAGGGCGAGCTTCTTGCGGACCTTCCCGCCGTCCTTCGCCGTCACCTCCATCTCGATCTGGAGGGCCCGGCCCTGGCGTGCGTACTCCTCCGGGGTGGGGGAGGCGCCGTTGGTGACGATCACGCCGACCAGGCGGAAGGGCTTGGCGAAGGTGTACGTCACCGAGGCGCCGGGGGCCGGTGCGGCCCAGTAGCGGTTGCTGAGCCCGTCGGTGGTGCTGCCCGGCGGGTGGCCGGGGAGCTCGGCGGTCGCCTCGACGCGGGTCGGGGTGACCGCCTTGCTCTTGCCGAGCTTGTCCCGGGTGTCCTCGATCAGGTTGCGGCCGGCCGGCAGCAGGAGGAACCCGCCCGCGCACAGGGCCAGGACGACGGCCAGGATCACGAGGAAGCGCACCATCCGGCCGGAGCCCGCGCGGGTGCGGCGGCGGAGCGGCCAGACGGTCCGCCACCAGGGGAGGGGCGGCGGGACGGTGCTGGGCGTCAGCGGCGTCGCGCAGCGGCGGCAGAAACGGCGGTCGGGCGGGTTGGGCGTACCGCAGGAGGGACACGGCACCCCGGGCACGTCATCGCCCACGGCGGCGGGCCGCACGACGGGTCGCGGAGCGACGGCCTTGGCGGGGCGCACGGGCTGCGGATCCGCTG
The DNA here is from genome assembly GCF_042735575.1 of Streptomyces sp. NPDC059564. Classification (NCBI taxonomy): domain Bacteria; kingdom Bacillati; phylum Actinomycetota; class Actinomycetes; order Kitasatosporales; family Streptomycetaceae; genus Streptomyces; species Streptomyces sp. NPDC059564. The sequence continues at coordinate 6,446 of NZ_JBHWBP010000057.1, forward strand.
GCCGCGGTGGGGTCGGCGGCGGGGTGGCCGCCCGCGGAGCCACTGGCTGCGGTGCGGTGGGCGGCCGGGGAGCCGGCTGCGCCGGTGGGGCGGGCTCCGGACCGCGCGCGGGGCGGGAGGCCGCGGTCGGCTCCTCCCCGCCTGCCGGACCGGCCTGCGGCGGCGTCCGCGTCGCAGCGGGCTCCGTCCGAGAGGGGTCGCCCCCGGAGGGCGCGGACGGGGCGGACTCCGCGCCGGTGGGCCCGGCCGGGGCGGACCGCCTACGGGGCAGCCAGGACGGCCGCCGATCCGCGTCGGCGGGCGCGGGCGGGGTCGGCTGGGAGGCCGCCCGTTCCGGGGCCGTGCCCTCCCGGGAGGCGTCGGCCGCCGCACCTGCGGGTGGCGGAGAGCTGTTCGGCGACGCCGCGGTCTCCGGGGCTGCGGCGGGTGCCGAGCCGGTCGGCGGGGCTGCGTGCCCGGAACCTGCGGGCGGCGCGGAGTTGGCCGGCAGAGCCTCGGTCTCCGGGGCCGCGGGCCCCGAACCTGCGCGCGGCGCTGAGCCGGTCGGCGGGGCTGCCGTCTCCGGGGTGGCGTGCGTCGAAGCCGCGGGCGGCGTGGAGCCGGTCGGCGGGGCTGCCGTCTCCGGGGTGGCGTGCGTCGAAGCCGCGGGCGGCGTGGAGCCGGTCGGCGGTGGTGCCGAGTCCGCACGGGGCGTGGAGGCGGGTGGCGGCGTCGGGGTGTTGGCCGTCGGGCCTGCGGGCGGTGGCGTCGGGGTGTTGGCTGCCGGGCCTGCGGGCGGTGGCGTCGGGGTGTTGGCTGCCGGGCCTGCGGGTGGTGGCGTCGGGGTGTTGGCTGCCGGGCCTGCGGGCGGCGGTGCCGGGGTGTTGGCTGCCGGGCCCGCGGGCGGCGGTGCCGGGGCGTTGGCTGCCGGGCCCGTACCGGGCGGTGCCGGGGCGTCGGCCGCCGGGCCTGGGGGTGGCGGCGGGGTGGTGTGCACCGGGTCCGGGTCCGGGTCCGGGTCCGGAGTGTCCGGGGCGGCTCGGGGTGGCGTGGGGTCCGACCAGCCGAGGTAGGAGCCGCAGTTGCCGCAGAAGTCGTCCGTCGGGGCGTTCGAGGCACCGCACACGGGGCACGCGCGCATCGCCGTCACCTTTCCTCAGCCTTGGGCGGGCCGGGCAGGACCTCCACCCGGCAGACCGTGTGGACGGGGCACAGGGTGCGGAGCAGCGCCCGCACCCGGTCCGCGTCCACGGGCTCGCCCCCGGGCCGCGGCCAGACCCGTACCAGGACCTCGTCGGACGGGGCGGCCGGCAGCTCCGCACCTGCCGTACGGGACCACGCGGCCCCGCCGTCGCCGCTGACCTCGGCGGAAACGCCGAGGACCAGCCGCAGCGCCTCCACCAGGCCCCGCCGGGTCCCGCGCCAGCGGTGCAGTTCCACCGCCCGGGCCACCGCCTCGCGCCGCAGCCCGACCGGCCACCGGGGGTCGTCCATGCCGCCGACCCAGGTGGCCAGCCAGGACAGGAAATCGGCCGGGGCCAGCCGGGGGTCGAAGTACGAGGACAGGTTGTCGAGGGTCGAGAACACCGGGGCCAGGACCGTGTCCAGCCCCGCCGTGAACCGCTGCGCGAAATCGTCCTCGGCGTACAGCGCGGGCAGCTGCTCGCCGATCGGGTACCGGCTGGGCAGGCCCGGGACGGCGGCCCGGCTCATCCGCGCACCTCCGGCTCCCGGGCCGTCACGACCACCTGGTGCTGGTACGAGAAGACCAGCGTGCCCGCCCCGATGTCGATCCGGTCGACCGGAGCCCCGCGCCGCCCCGTGATCGGGTCGGCGGCGAACATCCGGATGTCCTCCACCAGCACGTCCCCGATGGCGCGTTGCAGCACGCCGAACACCTCGCCGTACTGCACCGGCCGCCCGAACGGCCAGCCCGTGCCGTCCGGCCCGCCGCGCAGCGGGTTCAGGTGCCGGAACAGCGCGGCCAGTGCCGCGTCCCGCACCCGGTCGGCGTCCGCCTCGGGCGCCGACAGCCGGGCCACCACCGTGACGCCCTGGTAGACGGGCGGCTCCACGAGCAGGCGCGTCCCGATCAGGCGCCGCTCGTCCAGGGTCGTCGTGATGGCGGTGAGCACCTGGTCGGAGGGGATCAGCTGCTCGAAGCGCAGCCGGTCGCCCTCGTCGGCCACCGCGTCCGGCACCACGAGGACCCGTACCGCGCCCGGGCCTCCCCCGCCGTCCCGGTCGGGCAGACAGCGGACCCGGCGCACCGAGGGCGCCGCCTGGCGGGCGATGATCTCGTAGTCCTCGGCGGTCACCGCGCGCTCCTGCATGCGCAGCGTCTCCGGCGCCCGCAGCTTGGCGTTGTCGATGGTCTCCCCGGCGACGCCGCCGCGCGCCGCCTCCCGGTTGGTGACCCGGGCGACGTACGGGACGGAGCTGCGCAGCACGGAGATCGCGCCGCGGGAGACGTTGCCCGCCGGGCCGCCGCCGGTGCGGTAGCGGGCCACGCGGACCTGGGATCCCTTGGGCGGTACGGCTCCGCAGGGGCGCAGGGTGCCGTCGGCCTCGCGCAGGACCGGCGGGAACAGGAACTCGCCGGTGGTGGCGTCCACGCGCACGTGCCGGTCCTCGGGCCCGGAGCGGCCGAAGTGCTCGACCACCTCCCAGTGCTGCCACCCCTCCGGGGAGGACACCTCGACGACCGGCGGCTCCCCGTCGAGCAGGACGGGCGGCCGCCCGAGCCGGAACGTCTGCCCGGCCACCCCCTCCGACGCGCCGAGCGGTACGTCGGCCACGCGCTCGGCGTGCTCCACGGCCATGGTGCCGCCGACGGTGAAGACGGCGGCCTCGCGCACGGTCGGGGACTCCGAGTAGAACGGCTGGCCGGGCTCCGCCTCGGTGACCCGGCAGCGCAGCCAGCCCGCGCGGGTGCCGCTGATCAGCGACGCGGTGTGGCCGGCGGGCACGTACACGATGACCTCGCCGGGCCGGTTCAGGCCGCCGGTGCTGTCGTCGCCGGTCTCGCAGCGCTGCCAGCGGCCGCCGTCCCACGCCTCCCACACCAGCGGGGGCTGGCGCGGGTCGACGCCGACGCCCTCGACGCGGCTGTCGAGGCGCACCGCGACCACGCAGCGCGGCACCGCCGTCGGCAGGCCGAACAACAGCGCGTCGCCGGGCTCCGGCGCCGCCTGGAAGCAGGGGATGTCGCGGCCCTCGGCGAGCGCCGCCGTCCGGTCGGTCACCTCGCCGGTACGGGGCGCGGTGACCAGGCGCGTCAGCTCGCTCGGCACGATCCGCAGGTCGTCGGTGGTCGCGAAGACCACGGCGTCGACCTCCTCGGTCTCGCCGGCCGCCGTCGTCACCTCGGTCCCCGCGGGCAGCGTCACCGTCTCGGGCTGCGGGGCCGACAGCCAGAAGTCGACGTCGGCCACCGCGGCCGACGGCGGGTACAGCTGGATGCCCAACAGGTCCAGGAACGCCAGGTAGTTCTTGTCCGGGACCCGGTTCAGCCGGTACAGCAGCTGGTCCACGAGGTACGCGAACGTCTCGATCAGGGTGACGCCCGGGTCGGAGACGTTGTGGTCGGTCCACTCCGGGGCGCGCTGCTGCACGTACCGCTTCGCCTCGTCGACGAGTTGCTGGAACCGCCGGTCGTCCAGGTTGGGGGAGGGCAGGGCCATCAGTCCGCGACCATTTCCTCGGCCCCCTCCTCGGAGGGGATCGTGTAGAAGGGGAAGACCAGGTTGCGCCGGTCGTTGGTGGTGCGCACCGTGTAGTGCACATCGATGTAGAGGGTGCCCGCGTCGACGGAGTCGAAGGCCACGACGACGTCGTCCACCGCGATCCGGGGCTCCCACCGCTCCAGGGCCTCGCGCACCTGCTGGGCGACCCGCCCGGCGGTGTCGCCGTCGCCGGGGGCGAAGACGTACTCGTGGATGCCGCAGCCGAAGTCGGGCCGCATCGGCCGCTCGCCGGGCGCGGTGCCCAGCACGAGGCGGATGGCCTCCTCCAGCTCCCGTTCCCGTTCGACCATGGCGATCCCGCCGGTCGGTCCGACGCGCAGGGGGAAGGCCCAGCCGCGTCCGATGAACCGTTCGCTCATCACACACCGCCGATCAGGACGGTCGGGGCGCCGGTCAGGACCATCGCGCCGCAGGCGGTCTGGTCGCGGGCCCGGGCTGCGGGCAGGCCGCCGATGAGCACCACGCCCGCGGTGGCCGCGGCCGGGTTGGGCACGAGTACGTTGGCCGGTCCCAGGGCGGCGTGCGGCACGATCGGGCAGACGTGCAGGCTGCCCGTGACGGCCGCGGGGAGGCCGCCGATCAGCACCGTCGCCACCGCCGCGGCGGCGCCGGGCGGGGGCGTGGCGATCCGGCCACCGTGGTTGGTGGGGTCACCGGTACGGGCTGCGGCTGGCATCGGGTGCTCCTAGGGAATGCGGTCGAAGGGTGTGGGAGGGGCGTTGGAGGGGCGTGGAAGGGGCCTGGGAGGGAACTCAGTTGATCCGGATGAGCCGGGCCTTGAGGACGCCGAGCAGGCCGCCGTTGATGGTGACGTCCGTCTTTCCGTTCACCTGCACCGAGCGGCCGCCGATGGTGACCCCGGCGGTGCCGTCGATGTCCACCTGCCGGCCGGACACCGTCACGGTGCCCCGCCGGGCGTCCAGCGTGATGCCGTTCTTGTCCAGCAGGACGGAGGTCAGGGGGCGGCCCCGGCCCGCGTACACGGTGAGTTCGATCCGGTCCCGGCGGTCGTCCATGCGTACTTCGAGCCGCTCGTCCCCGGTCACCAGCCGCAGCCCGGAGGGGCCCGGCGCCGCCGCGTCCAGCAGCTCCACGCGGTGGCCCGAACGCGACACCACCGAGCGGCGGTTGACCTTGCCGCTGGTCTTGTCGATCAACGGCACGTCGTGCGGGGACGGCTGGTCCACGCCGTTGTAGAGGCCGCCGATGACGTACGGACTGTCCAGCAGCCCCTGCTCGAAGCCGACCAGCACCTCGTCGTTGACCTCGGGGCTCACCACGCCGCCGCCGCCCTTGCCGCCCCACTGGACGGTGCGCACCCAGTCGCTGACGTACGTGTCGTCCAGCCAGGGGAACTTCAGGCGGACCGCGCCGCGTTGGGAGCCGTTCGGCTCGCGCACGTCCGTCACCACGCCGGTCGCCAGCCCGGGGATGCGCGGGCCGCGCCCGGGCGCGTTGGCTCCTGTCACCAGCCCGGTGAGGGAACGGTCCGGGCTGGCGCTGACCCATACGGTGGTGCGGTAGCCGCCGTGCGGCTCCAGGACGTGCTGCACGGCCGTCGCCGTGTACCGGCCGGAGAAGGCCTGCCCGACGTTGCCGAGCGCCACCGGCTTGCCCGCCCGCAGCATCGGGTTCCCCTCGGCGACCGCCTCCAGCTCGCCGAAACCGGCGCTGACCTGGTCGGCCGCCGCCTTCGCGACCGCCGTCGTCTCGGCCTGCGTACGGTACGGAGTGTCGGTGACGGCCACCGTCGACTTGCCGAACCGGGCGGCGAACTGGGGGCTGAGGCCCGGCACCACCGTGTCGCTGACCACGGACGGCTGCTCGGCGACCAGCGGCCGCTTCGTGGTCACGTCCCAGCCGCGCACCTGCACCTTCGAGGCGCCGTCGGCGGCCGACAGCGAGGCCCGCAGGGCGAGGAGGTTGCGCCCGTACTCCAGGACCATCGGATTGCGCACGGCCGACGTCGAGGGGGCGGGCGCCCCGGACGCCTTCGTGGGCTTGGTGAACTGGAGCAGGCCCTTGTCGTCGACGCGCACCTGCGCGCCGCTCTCGCCCGCGAGGTACTGCAGGAAGTCCCAGTCGGAGACGTTCGCCTGCGACAGCTGCTTGTACGTGACCGGCGCCGCCTCCACCTTCCCGACGCCCAGCCCGGCGCCGGCGGCCACCTTGCGGACGATGGCGGCGGCCGTCATGTTCCGGTACGCCACCACCTTGCGGCCGCGCTGGAGGCGGTGCGCCTTGGAGTAGGCGCGTACGACGGTGAACGAGCCGGTGCGGTCCCGGTCGATCTCCAGGGCCGTGACCTCGCCGTTGAACAGCCGCTCCCGCGCCTGCCCCTTCACGGTCATCACCGACACCCGCAGCGGGGTACCGATGGTGATGCCGGTGGCGCGCAGGAACTCGTGGTCGGGGTCGCGGTAGGTGAGGACCGCCGTGTCCGGCAGGCCCACGTTCTCGTCCACGACACAGCTCACCAGCTGCGCCGCCCAGATCGGCGCCAGTTCGCCGGGCGACTCCACGATCGGGTCCGCCGCGAACGAACGGCCCCCGGATTCGGTTCCGCTCACCGCTGCTCCTCCTCGCCGTCGCCGTACCGGTGTTCCTGCAGGCCCGGCACCACCAGTTCGGAGCCGGGGACGAGCGCCATCGGGTCGTCGATGCGGTTGGCCTCCGCGATGGCCCGCCAGGCCGTCGCGTCGCCGTACTCGCGCCAGGCCAGCATCGCCAGGCTGTCTCCCGCCACCACGGTGTGCGTACTGCGGGCGGTGCGCGCGCCCGACGTCGGGTTCTGGCCGGGCGGATCGACGCTCGCCTCCTCGATGGACAGCGAGCAGGTGGCCCGCAGCGGCTTGCCGTCCACGTCGAAGAGCGTGTACGAGACCGAGAGGTTCGACAGGACCCCGTCGAACGAGGTCGTCCGCGCGCTGCCCCACTCGAAGCGCACCCAGGGGCTCGCCGGCTTCTTCCGGCCGAGGCTGGCCGGGGTCGGCACGCACGCCTTCATCAGCTTCTCCACCGCCTGCTCCACCGAGTTGTCGTGCTTGGCGGTGGCGTCCAGGAACACCTCCAGGCTCAGGGTGCGCGGACCGCTGCCGACGAACTCGGGCAGCGCCGACTGGCCCGCCATCCGGGAGGGGGTGCGCCGCCACTCGGTGGTCTTGCCCAGCTGGAGGGTGGAGGGGTTGAACTGGAGGTCGAGCTTCGCGATCGTCCCGCCGGGCTTGGCCCCGACCGAGGCCGGGGGCTCCTTGAGGGTGAGCTGGGCCCGGGCGCGGCTGGCGCGTGCCGATGAGGCCATGCCGTGGGGTTCCTTCCGGAGCGGGGGGCGGGGCGGGGCGGGCGGTCGGGAGGGTCGGGAGGGTTAGGAGGGTCAGGAGGGGAGGAGACCCTCGTGGGCGATCTCCAGGGTTTCCACCGCCGCCGCGGAGTTGGCGGGGTCGAAGGAGGGGCCCTGCCAGCGCACCGGGACGATCCCGAACACCTGCCAGCTGATGATCCGGCTCAGATCGGGGCGCAGCGCCACGATCTCCCCGTCCTTGGGCTCGACCCGCCGCAGCGTCTCGTCCAGCCAGCGGCCGATCTTCGCCGTGTCGGCGGTGACGGGCCGGGTGAGGGTGATGTTCGACCAGGTCACGCGGCCGGGCAGCTGATGGGTGAAGCCGTTGTTGCCGCCCTCGGCGTAGCTCTCGATCTCCACCTCGGCGCCCATGCCGGAGCAGGTGTGGAAGGCGCCGAGATCGTTGCCGCCGATCGCCAGCCGGAAGAACACGCTGGTCGCGAAGATGTTGTCCGTCATCGGTCCGTGGTCCGTTTCTCGTTCGTACGTGTTCTCGGCGTTCTCACCGGCGGCCGTCGAAGGGCCTGCCCGCGCGTTCGCGGCCGCGCCGCAGTTCGGTGCGGAGCAGGCGGGTGACCGGGTCGAGCAGGCGGCGGGCCAGATCGTCCATGTCGAGGTCGCCGCCGCCTTGTGGTGCGGTCCCGGGGCGGGCGGATTCCGGGGGCGGGGCCGGGGCGGTCCGGACGCTGGTCGGCGCGGGTTTGGCGCCGCCCCGGCCGGGGCCGGTGTCGCGCTGCACCGGGGGCGGGTCCGGCGGTGGCGCGGGGGTGGTCGCGGCCGGGGTGACGGTGGGGGCCGCCGCCCTGGGCCGCACCACGGGGACGGGCTGCGGCGAGGGCCCGGCCAGGGAGGGCTGGACCACGACCGGCGGCGCGTGCGGGGCGGTCACGGGGAGGCGGGTGGCGGACGCGGGGCCCTGCGCGGACGCCGGGTGGGGGCCGGACGCCGGGCGCGGGCCGGGCGCATGCGCCGAGTACGGGCCGGGTGCCGGGCGTACGACGGGGGCGGGGCGCGGGGTGTGGCCGGGGGCCGGGGCATGCGCGGGCGTCGACCCCTGCGGGCCGCCCGACGCTCGCTGGACCTGCGGGGCGGTGGGCGAGCCCGGCCAGCGTGCCGCGACGACGGGACGGCTTGCCGGACGGTGGGCGGGGGCGGCCGCGCTCCCCATGTCACCGGTGCTGCCGAGGGTCAGGGGGCGTGCCGCCAGGAGTTGGACGGTGTGGCGGTGGGGCGCGGAGGCCGCGGTTGCGCTCCGCTCGGTGACGGCACGGGAGACGACGAGCGGAACCGGACGGGTGCTCCCGGTCGGTGACGGCCTCTCGGCCCGCCGGGACCCGGAGGCTGTGGCGGGCCCACCTGTGAGGTGCGCAGCCGTAGGCGCCGTGCCGGTGCCGGTGTTTCCGGTCGGTGAGGAACTCTGAGCGGGCCGGGGCCCGGAGGGCGTGCCGGGGTTGCCCGCGCGGTGCGCGGCCGTGGGCGCGGCGCCGGTGTCCTGCGGGGTGGCGGCCCGCTGGACGAGCGGGGGCGCGGCCGGGCCGCTGCCCCGGGGTCCGTGGGACGCGGAGGCCGGCGCGGCGGGGGCTTCGGCGGTACGGCGCTGTACGTCGTCGCTCCCTCCCAGCAAGGGGGCCTGGGCGTGCGGCCCGGACGGCGTCCCGGGGCGCGGAGCGTCGGTGGGCGCGAGCGCGCGCTGTACGTCGGCACGGGAGACGGGCCGCGCGGGAGTGGGCACCGCTGCGGTCGGCGGCAACGAGGTCAGCGGCGCCCCCAGCCCGCTCCGTACGCGGGACTTGGCCCCGCCCGGGCCGGTCCCACGGGCGGAGCCGGCCGGGACGGCGGGCTGCGGGGAACGCTGCTCGGGCGTGGCAGGACCGCCGGCCGGGGGCTCGGCCTGCCGCTGGACCACGGGCATCCCCGGGGCGGGGGCCGCGGCGGACCGAGGCGCCGACGGCACGGCTGTGGGCGGCAGTTCGGTCAGGGGGGCGCCGAGCGGTGCGCGGCTGCCCGCACGCTGCACGGGCGGGGCCGGGACGTCCGTGGCCGCGACCAGGGGCCCGGCGGGACGCACGACGGCCACGCGACGCCTGGGCGCTGCGGGAACCTGGGCGACGGTCAACGACCGCCCGACGGCACGCACCCGGACCACGGCCTGGGTGACGCCCGGCGTGGCCCCGGACGCGGTCGTCGCGGCCCGCTGGACGGGCGGCTCCCCGCCGGTGCGGGCACCCATGGCGGTGGATCCCGCGCTCGCCGTGGCCCGCTGGGCCGACGGTTCCCCGCCGGTGCGGCCGGGGTGGGCTGCGGCGGATCCGGATCCGGCTGAGCCGGTGGCTCGGGTGGATCCTGTCGTTCCCGCCGAGGCCCGCTGGACGGACGATTCGCCGCCCGTACGGCCGGGACGTGCCGCGGTGGACCCGGATCCGGCTGAGCCGGTGGCCCGCGTGGATCCTGACGTTCCCGCCGTGGCTCGCTGGGCCGACGGTTCCCCGCCGGTGCGGCCGGGGTGGGCTGCGGCGGATCCGGATCCGGCTGAGCCGGGGGCTCGCGTGGATCCTGACGTACCCGCCGTGGTCCGCTGGCCCGACGGTTCTCCGCCGGTGCGGCCCGGGCGGGCTGCGGCGGGTCCGGATCCTGCCGAGCCGGGGGCTCGGGTGGATCCCGGGGTACCCGCCGAGGCCCGCTGGACCGGCGGCTCCCCGCCCGTACGGCCGGGACGGGCACCGGTGTTGGTCGGCACGGACCCGGACCCAGTCGAGGCGGGGGTGCGCCCGACGGCGCCTTCGGCGGAGGCTCCGGGGACCACCGCGATGCGGCGGACCAGCGGGAACCGTGCGGGCGTCGGCGTACGGCCGGGCGCGTCCGGGGACACGGCGGTGCCGCCGCCCGCCCGCTGTACGGCGGGAGCGGGCGTAGCGAGCACCGCTGCGGAGTGGGTGGGCGTGAGGCCACGGGTACCGGTCTCGCCCGTCGACTCCGAGCCGCCCCGGGCGGCCGCCCCGGACGGGGCCCGGTGCGAAGGCGTCGGCGCGTCCGGCGTCCCGGCCCCCGGGCCGCCACGGGCGGTGGCCCGCGCGACGACCGGGCCCGGCGCGGCGCCGCCACCGACGGCGGGGGCGGGCGAGCGGTCGCCGCCGGAGGAAGGCGGTACGGAGGAGCCCAGCACGGGCCGGCCCCCGCCCGGCGAGCCCGACGCGGAGGCCTCCGTGGACGCGGCCGGGCCGCGCGCGCCCGGGGTCGCGGACCCCGCGCCGCCACGGCCGGTGGCCCGCGCGACGACCGGCCCCGGCGTGCCCGCGTCGGGCCGCGTACGGCCGGAGGTCTGCGGGGTGACGGACCGCCGTACCGGCTCGAACGGCGTCTCCGCCCCCGGCGAGGGCTCCGCTTCGTCCGGGCGTCGCAGGGCCCGGAGCAGCAGGGGGCCGCCGCCGTGGGTGGGCCGGGCGGCGGTGGCGGGGCGGGCGACGCCGCGTACGAGGCCGCCCGGGGCGGTCGGCAGCAGGGCGTGGGCGAGTCCGGTGTCGAACGACGGGTCGCGCCACGCGGCCAGTCCCGACCGGAAGGCGAGCCCGTCGCTGACGCCCATCGGCGCGCGGGACACGGTCAGCGTCGGCGGCGCCGTCATGCGCCAGCCGCCGTCCCAGTCGCCCGGCACACTGCCGGGCCCCGGCACGCTGCCCGGCACACCGGCGGCCGGCCCGGCGGCAGCCGCCTCCGGAGCCGGGGCGGCCGCCGCCGCGGGGGCGGCCGTCGCGGCACGCCGGCGCAGCCTGTCCCGCCATGCCATCTGCTCAACCGCCTTCGTTCACCCGGGTGTTGATACGCGCGATCTCGGTGACCCACTCCTGCCGTTCACCGTGGGTCAGGTCGAGGATCTCGTCGCGCTGCCAGTGGAAGTGGTAGGCGATGTACGCGATCTCCTCCCTGAGCCGGGGGAGCGCGTACGTCACGATTCCCCCAGGCGCCCACCGGAGAGGTCGACCTCGAAGCCGCCCTCGCAGTGCGGGCAGGTGACCGCCGCGCGGGTGTGGCCCTCGCTGTTGACGCGCCGGTAGAAGTCCTGGAGGAACGCCACGTCGGTCGCGTACATCCGCTCCACGACCCCGGCGTGCACGTCGGTGATGGTGCCGAGCCGGGTGATCACCTGGCTGAGCAGCACCACGCTCAGGTACGCCGGGTTCTCCTTGACCCGCAGGTCGATCTGCGGGCGCAGCTCGTCGCGGGCGGTGGCCAGCCGCATCATGCCGTGCCGGTGCACGGTGCCCGCCTCGTCCACGTACCCGCGCGGCAGCTCGAACTCGAACTCCGTCCGCAGCCCGTGGTCCTGGCGCGCCGCCGGAGCGGAGGGGGCGGCGGCGGGGGGTGCCGCAGCCCCCTCCGGGGCCGTGGCGGGCGCCGTGACCTGGAGGATCTCCTCCAGGTTGCCCGCCGTAACCGTACGCCGCCTCATTCGACGACGATCTCCTCGAACACGATGGTCACGGACTCGGTGGCCGCGGCGGACTCGCCGGCCTTGAGGGAGGGGCCCTCCCACTTGGAGGCCCACCCGTTCATCAGCTGGATGCGGCGGACGGTCTCACCCGTGGAGTCCTTGATCTCGATGGTGAGGTTCTGCCGCGCGGTGTCGACGGCCCCGTTGTTCAGGGTCTCCTTGATCCACTTGGTGAACTCGCTGCTCTTGTCGAGTCCCCGGGTGATCGTGACCTCGCCCGCCTGGCGGGCGCCGGGCTGCTTGCGGATGATCTGCTTGCCGTCCTTGCTGACCTGACGGACCTCGACCACCTCCTCCTCGACGGTCATGCCGCTGATCTCCTGGACGGATTCGACCAGGTAACCACCGAGCTGTACGCCGAAGATATGGGTGGAAAGAGCATCGCCCTCTGCCATGACTGTCTGTCACCTTTCCCTGCTGAAAACGGACTTGGCGGACCCGGGGGTCACTCGTCGACGAGGCTCGTGCTGTCGGAGAACTGGGCCAGCCGGAACACCACGAACTCGGCGGGCTTGACGGGCGACACGCCGATCTCACAGATCACGCGGCCCAGGTCGATCGACTCCTGCGGGTTGTTGTCCCGGTCGCACTTGACGTAGAACGCCTCCGCCGCCGTACGCCCGAACAGGGCGCCGTTGCGCCACTCCTCGGTCAGGAACGCGGTCACGTTGCGCCGGATGCTCGACCAGAGCCGGTCGTCGTTCGGCTCGAAGACCACCCACTGGGTGCCCAGGAGGATGGACTCCTCCAGGTAGTTGAAGAGGCGGCGCACGTTCAGGTAGCGCCAGGCCGGGTCCGAGGAGAGGGTGCGGGCGCCCCAGATCCGGATGCCCCGGCCGGGGAAGGCCCGTACGCAGTTCACGCCGATCGGGTTCAGCAGGTCCTGCTCGCCCTTGCTCAGGCGCAGTTCCAGGTCCACCGCACCGCGGATCACCTCGTTGGCGGGGGCCTTGTGCACGCCGCGCTCGGCGTCGCTGCGCGCCCACACACCGGCGATGTGACCGCTCGGCGGGACGGTCGTGTTGTGCCCGGCGGCCGGGTCGAAGACGCGGATCCACGGGTAGTAGAGGGCGGCGTAGCGGGAGTCGTAGCCCGCCTCGTCGTTGCGCCAGGTGCGGACCTGCTGCGCGGAGAGCCCGGGCGGGCTGTCGAGGACGGCGACCCGGTCGCCCATCTGCTCGCAGTGCGAGATCACCGCGAGCTGCACGGTGCGCACGCCCTCGGCGTCGATGTCGCCGCGCTGGTAGGCGCTCATCAGGTCCGGCACCGCGACCATGGTGATCTCGTCGATGGTCTCCAGGCCGGCGAAGCCGGTACGGGCCCCCGCGTCGCCGACGTACTCGGCCGGGTCGAGCCGGGCCACGTCGCCGCCCTGGCCGGCCGGGGCGGGCGCGCCGGACGCGGCGTCGGGGACGGCCACGGTCTGGGCGGCGGGCCGGGTCTGGGCCGCGCCCCGCTGCTCGGTGACCTCGATCAGCTTCGAGGCGCGGGCCAGCGTGACGAGGTAGCCCTTGACGTTCTTGCGGGCGGACGCCTCGTAGGTCTCGGCGACCTGGTCGCCCTGACGGACCAGGAATTTGAAGCGGTCCTCGGGCGGGTTCTCGCCGTCCGCGGCGGCGATCTCCACGGACACGCCGGTGACGCCCGGGCGGGCCGCGACCAGGAAGCCGCCGAGCTCGACCGGCTCCACCGCGCGGGGCTGCGGGCGCCCGCCGGCGGCGGCCGGTGCGGAGGCGCCGGCCCCGGATCCGCCGATGCGGACGATGTAGGCGGCGCCGCCGCCGTTGGCGAAGTACCCGTACACCGAGTGGGGCAGGTAGGTGCCCTCGGTGAAGCCGCCGAAGTGCTGGGTGTACTGGTCCCAGCTGGTGACCAGCGTCGGCTCGTGGAAGGGCCCGCTCTGGGCGAACCCGACGAACGCGGCGACGGCGGTGCCGACCCCTTCGATGGGTCGAGCACCGGACTGCACCTCCTCCACGTACACGCCCGGGGTGAGGTACGTCGGCATGCTCGCTCCTTCGCGTTACGGCTAGGCCATCAGGTCCGTCCACAGCCTTTCCGGCGGCCCGCGCCGACGGGAGGTGCGTGCGGACCTGGCCGGGGGCACGTGCGCTGCCCTCCCGGTCGCCCCCGCCGGACCGTCCAGGCAGCACGCCCGACCGGCCCGGCCGCCGCCCGGCTCACACGTGCGTGACCTGGTCCACGTACGGTCCGAACTCGCCCGCCAGGACCAGGCGGCCGAGCTTGCGGTACTCCTGGGCCACGGCCGTCACCACCTGGCTCATGGTCAGCGGCTCCCCCGACGCGGCCGCGAAGTAGGCGGCGGTCACCGCGCAGGCCCGGATCGAGCCTCCGGCCAGTTCGAAGCGGTCCGCGCAGAAGGCGAGGTCGAGGTCGCCGGCCCGGGGCAGCCGGGTGCCCAGGCAGCGCTCCCACAGGGCCAGGCGCTGGGTGGCGTCGGGCACCGGGAAGTCCGCGATCACGTCCAGGCGGCGGGTGAACGCCTCGTCGAGGTTGGCCCGGAGGTTGGTGGTGAGGATGGCGATGCCGTCGAAGGACTCCATCCGCTGGAGCAGGTAGGCCGACTCCATGTTGGCGTGCTTGTCGTGGGCGTCCTTCACCTCGGAGCGCTTGCCGAAGATCGCGTCGGCCTCGTCGAACAGCAGCACCGCGTTGACGGCCGAGGCCTCGGTGAAGATCCGCTCCAGGTTCTTCTCGGTCTCGCCGACGTACTTGTCCACCACCGTGGACAGGTCCACCACGTACAGGTCCATGCCCAGATCGGCCGCCACGACCTCGGCCGACATGGTCTTGCCGGTACCGGAGGAACCCGCGAACAGCGCGATCACCCCGCGCCCGCGCCCGCCGCCGGGCCGCATGCCCCACTGGCCGAGCACCTGGTCGCGGTGGCGGGCGCGCACCGCGAGTTCCCGCAGCCGGCGGTGGGTGGGCGCGGGCAGCACCAGGTCGTCCCAGCCCACCGCGGGCTCCACCCGGCGGGCGAGGCGGGCGAGGCCCGCGCCGTTCTGGGCCCGTACGGCGGTGCGCAGGTCGGCGGGGGAGACCGGGCGGCCGTCGAGCGCGGCCGTACGCACCGCCGTGTCGGCGGCGCGGCGCAGCTGACCGGCGTCGAGGCGGTGCGCGGACACGGACCGGGCGAGCGCGTCGGCGTCGCTCCCGTCGTCCCCCTTGTTCCCCTTGTTCCCCGTCCCGTGTTCCCCGGCGGCGCGGTCCAGCGCGTGCCGCCAGCGCCCGGCCTGCCGTTCGGGGGTGGGCGCCGCCACCGTCACCATGACCGGGGTGCCGTCCGCCCAGGCGGGTTCCCAGCCGCTCGTTCCGTACGTGAACAGGGGGATGCCCCGCAGCACCGTGCACAGGGCGCGCAGGACGCGGGTCCGCTCGTCCGGCTTGTCGGGCAGCGACTCCACCGGCCCCAGCAGCACACCGGCACCCAGCAGACGGGCTTCGCGGGCCACCGCGCGGGCGAGTTCCCGCACGGCACGGGTGTCGTGCGGCAGCGCCGCCGCGTCCAGGGCCAGGGGCCGCAGTCCGCGCGCGCGGAGCGCGGCGGCGGCCAGGCCCTCGGCGTCGCCGCCGCGGGTCCGCAGGTGGACGTGGCCGGTGCCGCTGCCGGCCGCGGCGGAGGCCCGGTGCAGCTCGGCCGGGTCGACGGCAGGGTCGTCGGCGGGGTCGCCGAGCAGATCGGCCAGCCGGGGGTCGGGCGAGGCGTCGCCGAGCAGGTGGCCGGTGACCCGGTCCGGGACGGCCAGCACCCGCGACAGGGGCGGCCGTTCGGGCTCGGTGACCTCCAGCAGCCCGCCCGCGACGAGCGGCGCGGCCGGGGCGAGCCGGAACCGCGCCGCCGCCACCCCGGTGCGGCCGCACAGTTCGAGGGCGAGCCCGACGGTCGGCCGGCGGCGCGTCAGATCGTCGTTGAGGTAGCCGTAGAGCCGCTCGAAGCGGGCGTCCAGGTCCGGCGCGAGGGCGACCAGGAGCAGGTCCACGTCCAGCGGCTCCAGCGCGAAGCGCCGGGCGAGGACCTCCAGCGGGGAGCCGAGCGGCGGGCCGTCCGGGCCGAGCGCGGGCAGGCCGGGGCCGTGCCCCCCGTCCAGGACGCGGGCGACGGCCTCGGGGGTGAGGTACTGGCCCCGGTACGGGTCGTCCGGATCGGGATCGACGGCGCGCCGCAGCGCCACCGCCTGCCGGACCCGCTCCTCGACGAGCCGCAGCCGCGTCCACAGGTACGGGGTCGCGTGGGCCGGAGCCTCGGCCTGGGCGGTGTCCGTCACGGCTGGCGCTCCCCCCGGCGGCGGCGCGCGGGGGCCTGCGGCCGTTCCCGGGAGCCGCCGAAGCCCTCCCGGCCCGGCTCGGCGACCTCCACGTAGCGCAGCCGGCGCGTCGCCTCCGGCGTCGCGTCCGGCCCGTCCGGCCCGTCCCGCCCGTCCCGTCCGGCCCGCGGTTCGGAGCGTACGGCGAGCCCCTCGGTCACCGGCGGGGCGACGGCCGTGGTGGCGCCGGCCAGCGGCGCCCGTACGCGCAGCCCCAGCGACGGCTTCAGCTCCCCGCCCAGCGCCGACCACACGTCGGAGGCGGCGGGCGCGTCGAGCCCGGTGCCGCCGCCGTCCATGCCCACGATGAGGCCGAGTTCGGCGAGCGAGCCGGTGAGCAGCCGCGGGGGCAGCGAGTCGGTCGACACGAGGCAGGCCAGCACCTGGGAGAGCAGCCGGTGTTCGTCCTGCGGCCGGCTCGCCCACGCGGTGACCAGGTACGTCAGCTCGAACCACCGCGCCGGGGCGCGGCGCGCGGCGAGGAACCCGTCCGCGTCGTACACCTCGCCCCCGCCGCTGGCGCGCCGGGTGTGGTCCTCGCGCACGTCGTACAGGAACACGCAGACCGTGGGAGCGCTGCGGCGCGCCGCCCAGTCCCGCGTCGGCGCGTCGAACACCACCTCGATGCCCGACGCCTCCAGACCGGACTCCGCCAGCAGCCGGCGCAGCCCCTCGTCGACCTCGTGGATCACCGGCGGGTCACCTCGCCCGGGGGCTGCACCGTGCCGTTGACGACCAGGAAGTCGGTCTGCACCGGGGAGAAGCCGGGGCCGCTCGCGATGATGATCCGGGGACCGGTCTGGTCCTTGGCGAGGATCAGCAGCTGGCCGATGAACCGGCCGTCCCGCCCGGGCACGGTCGGCGCCGCCGACGCCGTGATGCCCGGCTTCCATGTGAACCGCACCGGCACGCCGGGCGGGAAGTCCTCGCCGCGCACCGAGGTGACGAAGCCGGGCCTGCCGATCGGCGGCACCGCGACGATGCGCGGCTGGAGGATGCGCAGCTGCTGCCGGGCGTTGTTGTCGCCGGGGTCGGCGTCCGTGCCGGTCGTGGTGAGCGCGCCGGTCAGGAGGCCGGTGAGGGCCTTGTCGGGGCTGAGGACGACCTGGAGGACGGTCCGGGCACCCGGGGCCAGGTCCGGCAGTGCGCACGTCCAGGCCTGGTCGCAGCCCGGCGGCGGCCCGTCGTGGGGGATGCCCGCCGGGAGGCCGATGCGCAGCCGCAGACCGGTGGCCAGCGCGTTGCGGCCGTTGCTGACGGTGTACGTGACCACGACGCGGCCGCCCACGTAGCCCGGGTTCGGCTGCGCCGTGAGGCTCAGCCCCGGCCCGGCCGGCGGCACGGGCGGCTGCGGCGGCGGGGGCGTGGTGGTCGGCGGCTGCGGCGTGACCGTCGGCGGGGCCGAGGTCGGCGGCTGCGTGGTGGGGGTCGGCGTGGGCGGCGGCGAGGTCGGCGGGTCGGGCTTCGCGCGCACCGGCACCACCGTCCGGTCGGTGTTGTCGCTGGGGCGGGGGTCGAGCACGCTACCGGTGACCGACCAGTCCACGGGCTGGTCCCCGGGGGTGACGCCGGTGAGGGTGACCGTCACCGGGACGGTGGTGCCGGGGGGCACCACGCCCAGGGCGCAGGTCAGCGCCGCCGCGTCACAGGTGGCGCCGGGCGCGGTGAGCCCCGTGACGGTGACGCCGACGGGCGGCGAGACGGTCAGCCGGGTACCCGGTGAGGCCGCCGGGCCGTGGTTGACGACCTCCACCCGGACGGTGGCGGAGTCGCCGACGGTGACCGGCGCCGCCTTGTCGGGCGCCCGCACCGCGAGGTCCACCGACTGCTGGACGCCGGGTTCCTTCAGGCGGCCCGGCAGGCCGGTGACGAGCAGGCCGTGCGCGCCGGTGGCCACGTCGACCAGCTTCAGCTTCTCCGGGCTGTTGGGCGCCCGGGAGCCGCGGGCGCTGAGCACCAGGCTCTTGCCGTCGGCCGTCCAGGCGGCGTCGCGCGGCTGGAAGGGTCCGTCGGCCGGGGTGTCGGGCAGCTCCCGGCCGCAGGCCCCCGGTACGTCGCGGGCGGCGGTGGGCAGCAGGACCCGGCAGGAACCGCCGGTCGCGGACGTGAGCAGGATGCCGCCGCTCTCGTCGAGGCGGCCGCCGCCCTTCTTGCGGTTGAGGGCGATGGTGACGCCGTCCGGTGAGAACGCCGGGCTGTCGTCGATGACCTCGCAGGCACCGGGGCAGATGGCCGCGCTCAGGTCGCGCTGCCGGTCCAGGTGGTCCACGGGCGCGGTCCACACGTGCTTGTTGCCGCCCCGGCCGTTGATCACGTGGTTGCGGGTGAAGGCCAGGGTCGTGCCGTCGGAGGACCAGGTGGGCTGGGCGTCGCCGAGCCGGTCCTGGCCGGCGGGCGGGGTGATCTCGCCGCGGATCGCCCCGGTGGCCGCGTCCGCGATCAGGATGCGCGCGAGGCCCGTGTCACCGCCGACCCCGCCCGGGGAGGTTCGGGTGAAGGCCAGGAACTTCCCGTCGGGGGAGAACGTCGGGTCGGTGTCCCAGTCCTTGGGGCCGCGGCCCGCGAGCGGCAGGGCCGCCTCGTTCGTGCCGTCGGCGTCGGCCATCCAGATCCGCTCGATCCGGCCGTCCGGCGTGTCCTCGAAGCGGGTCAGCACGATCCGGCGCCCGTCGGGCGTGTAGTTCTGCCGCTCGGTCCACGGGTCGAAGCCGGGGGCCGGAGTGAACAGCGGGTCCTTGGCCGGGTCCGTGTTCGTGTCGGCGGCCGGATCCTCCTTGAGGATGGGCAGGTTCAGGTCGCGGGGGTCGGAGCCGTCCATCCGGGCGTCCTGGAGGGTCACCACGTGGGGCCCGCCCGCCGAGATCCGCTCGACCACCGTGCCGCCGCCCTGCAGCGGGCCGAGCCAGGTCGGCGAGCCGACCTCGCGGTCCTCGCTGAGCACCACGTCGGGGACCTTGTCCGAGTGCGCGGTCGCCCGGAACACGTGGTCCCAGTCGCCCTCGCAGGAACAGGTCCGGTCCGGGCTGAGGAAGAGCAGCCCGTCCCCGTCGGGCAGCCAGGCTGCCCCGTGGGTACGCCAGCCCGCCTGCGCGCCCACCAGCAGCGGCCCGCCGCCGCGCCCGTCGGTCCACCACAGGCGCGGCCCGTTGGGTCCCGTCGCCGTGTACGCGACGATGTCCCGGTTCACCGCGTCGTCCACCGGGTTCCACACCGGCTCGGTGGCCGCGCCGGCGCCCGGGTCGGAGACGCGGGTGACCGCGCCGCCCCGCAGGGGACGTACGTACACCTGCCGGCCGGTCGCCCGGTCGACGTCGGAGGAGTACGCCACGCGGCCGCCGTCCGGCGAGACCGTCGGGTGCTCCTCGTTCGCGGGGGTGTCCGTCAGCCGCGTGAGGCCGGTGCCGTCGGTGCGCACCAGCCACAGGTCGCGCTGGACGCCGCCGCCGGGCCCGGCGGGCTGGACCGCGTCGAAGACGACCGACCGGCCGTCCGGGGTCAGCCGCGGGTTCGCCGCGTCCATTCCGCTGGTCAGACGGCGTACCGAGCCGTCCGCGGACCGCAGGTAGACCTGCGGGTTCCGCTCGTCGCGGCGGCTGGCGAAGACCAGCTGATCGCCCAGGGCGGCGGGCTGGAGGTCCTGGTGGACCGGGCCCTCCCCGAACAGCGGGGTGCTGGACGTGCCGGACGCCACCCGGCCCAGGCTGCGGTGGCGCGTACCGGCGTACACGACCCTGCTGTTCCCGGCGTCGGCCGCGACGGGCCGCCCCGCGGCGTCGCCCGGCCCGGCCGCCGCCGTCACCGCGAGCAGGGGGACCAGCAACAGCAGCGGCGCGCCGGCTCTTCCCCAGCGGTATCGCCGACTGCCGGAGTCACCCGTGCCCATCACGGCCCACCTCACAGTCCGGTGCAGCATCTACGTATGACCCCGCCACCCTGCCGACCGGCCCCGCGGACCGGCAGGGCCGCGGGGCCGCAACCGGGGGAAGCGCCGGCTGCGCTTTCGGGCAGCGGCGGGGCGGCGGGGCGGCCGCCGGGGCCGCCGTACGGTCAGATCAGCCCGTTGCGCAGGGCGTAGCCGACGGCGTGCGTACGGTTGCGCAGGTGCAGCCGCGTGATGATCTCGTGCAGCACGTTCTTGACGGTCCGCTCGGAGTACGAGGTCTTGCGCGCGATCTCCGACGTGTCCAGCCCCTCCGACACCAGGCGCAGCATGTCCGCCTCGCGCGGGGTCAGCGTGGACAGGGACACCGCGCGCGGGTCGAGCGACGAACGCTGCAGGACACCGACGTGGTCGAGGAGCTTCGCCAGCAGGTCACCGGGCAGCACGCCCTCGCCGTTGGCTATCGCCAGGACCAGCCGCAGGAGCCGGTCCTGGTCCGCCTCGGAGCGCCGCAGCACGGCGGTGACCCCGCATTCGATGGCCCGCTGCAAGGCGTCCCCCGAGTCGAACGTGCCGACCACGAGCCCGGTGCGCGTCTCGGAGTTGTGCCGCAGCCGGTACAGCAGCGCGGCCGTCTCGTCGTCCACGCTGTCCACGGCCACGAGCGACACCTCCGCCGCGTGGGCGTCGGCGTCGTCGACGAGCTCGATCTCGGGACGCTGGCGCAGCTGGTGGACGATCCCGACGTGCAGGACCGGGTCCGACGCGTACACGGCGACGGTGACCCGTTTGGCGCCTCCCGGAGGTGTCTCGGGAGAGTTCCTGGCCGGGGCGGGCGCGTGGGGCGGGGTGGTGCCGAACGGGGTGACGGGTCCGTGGTGGTCAGCGCAGGGCATGTGTCGTACCTGTTCTGTGATGCGTCCGATGTACATACGACGGCTTCGGGGTCGGTTGGGTTCGATGGGTCCGCTGGGCGAGATCAACAGATCGTTGGGTGAAGGGAGTTGGCGGGCGTCGGGAGGGGGAGTCGACGGGAGCCCGCAGGGGCACGGGAGCTGCCCGGGGCCTTGCCCTCGCGACCGTGGGGGCGGCCGGGCCGGCGCCGTAGCGTCGACATGTGACATCCCCAGCAGCCTCTCCCAGCCCTGGCGCGCCCGGCCTCGACATCCCGGCGGTGTCGGTGATGCCGGGAGGAACCGCGTCCACCAGCCTGACCGTCCGCAACGACGGCGACATCGTCGAGGCGTACCGCCTGGAAGTCATCGGCGACTGCGCTGCCTGGACCACGGTGGAACCGGACCGCGTCTCCCTCTACCCCGGAACCTCGGAGACGGTGACGATCCGTCTGGCGCCGCCGCGCTCGCCGCAGGTGCGCGCGGGCGACGTGCCGCTCGCCGTGCGCCTCCTGCCCACCGAACACCCCGAAGCGGTACGGGTCCCCGAGACCACCGTGCACATCGAGGAGTTCCGGGAACTGCGTGCCGAGAGCGCTCCCAGACGCCGCCGCGGATGGCTGCGCGGGCGCTACCGGCTGGCCGTGCGCAACGAGGGCAACAGCCCCGTGAAGGTGGGATTCACTCCCGCGCAGCCGGGCGAGGAGCTGAAGTTCGACCTCCGCCCCACGGAGCTGAAGCTGGAGCCGGGCGAGTCCTCGGAGGTGCGGCTGCGCGTCCGCACCGGCAAGCCGGTGTGGTTCGGGGACCCGGTGACCTGGCCGTTCACCGTGGACGTCGCCGAAGCCGACGGCCCCGAGGACGGCAAGGAGCGCCCGGAGTCCGATGTCGTACGGGCCCCGCTGGACGTGGAGTTCGTCCAGATCCCGATCTTCCCGAAGTGGCTGCTCGCGGTCCTGGCCGTGCTGCTCGCGCTGCTGCTCGCCTGGTTCATGCTGGTGCGCCCCGCCGTGCGCAGCACCGCCAAGGAGGCCGCCGACGAGGTGGTCCAGAAGAGGCCGACGCCCGGAGCGGACGTGAACGGCCAGACCCCGTCGACCGGTGGCGCCCAGCAGCCCGGCGGCGGAGGCAAGGGCGTTCAGCCCGGACCCGGATCCGGCGGTACGGGCACCGGAACGGGCACGGGTACCGGGACCGGAACCGGTGGCGGCGGCGGTGGCGGTGGCGGACAGCAGGGTTCGGCCACCATCGACCTGCCGACCGGCGCCGGCGAGACGAAGACCGGCACCTACACCGTGCCCCCCAACAAGGCGTTCGGGATCACGGACATCGTCGTCGCCAACTTCCAGGGCGACGAGGGCGTGGTGACCATCAACTTCGGCGACCGCAAGATCACGACGATCGCGCTCGAGACGTTCCGCAACCAGGACTATCACTGGGTCACCCCCATCACGATCACCGAGAGCCAGACGGTGACGGTCCAGGTGACCTGCGCGAAGCCGGGCACCCCGGCCACCGGCCGTCAGGCGCAGGAGTGCCACGAGGTCCTCAACGTGAGTGGTGTGCTGAGCGACCTCAGGTGAATCAAGCAGCACAGGAATCGTCTGTCAGGTTTTCCCCAGAACAAAGGGGACCCTCACCGTCCGCGTCCGAAAACAGGTTTCCGGACCACGCGTGAGCTGTCCCCTTTGCGGCCGTACGTTCTCATAACGCCGACCTCGAAACGGCTTTCCCCGGCCTGCGGGGCCACCCTCGGGGGAGGGTCGAAGATGACTTGATCTCGACCCTCCCCTCCCGTGCCCGTACCGGTCAGGTGACAGGGACCGCCACCTGCTGACCGGACGCCGTGACCACTCTGGCGGCGCTCAGATCGACCGTGTTCGGCAGCATCGCCTGCGGCCGCAGCAGGTCCTTGAGCAGGTAGCGCATCAGCTCCTCCCCGGACATCCCCTTGAGCCGGGCCGCGAGTTGCGGGTTGACGTCCCCGATGCGCTGGATCTCCACGATCGCCCGCTCCACCAGACCCGGCACGATGTCCCGCCCCATCAGGGTGTTGGACCGGAGCCGCTCGGAATGGACCTGCTCCTGCTGGCCGGCCCCGTAGGTCATGGTGCTGTGCGGGTCCGCCAGCGCCTGGGTCATGGCGAACATGACCTGGCCCCTGCGCTCCGGGTCCTGCTCCGCCTGCATCGCCTCCATGATCTTGTCCATGTCCGGCAGCTCCGCCTTCCCCGCCCCGACGTCGAACTTCCGTACCGGCAGGGAGAACCCGTCCCCGAACTTGTCCTCGCGCGTGCCCGGCTGGCTCTGCGTCTGCGCCGGGTCCTCGGGCTTCGCGCGCACGGTCGGGTACTCGCGCTGCGCGAAGTCGCTCAGCATCAGCCAGCCCTGGCTCATCAGGGGGGACCGGGTCAGGGGGATCTCGATCCGGGCCGGCTCGTCGCCGCCGAACCGCGTCTCGCGGAAGGGGCTGCCCGGTACTTCCAGGAAGAAGAAGACGAAGCCCTCGTTGGCCAGCACGTGCTTGTCGTACGCCTCCGAGTTGTTCGGCGCGTCGGGGTTGGCCTTGAGCAGCTCGGTCTTGGACTTCATCTGCCCCTGGGCGAGCATCGTCTCGGCCCGTGACTTGCCGGTGTAGTGGCACAGCACGCTCTGCTGGAGCGCGGTCGTCAGCTTGTTCCTGACGTCGCCGACCCAGTTCTGGTCACCCTGCCCCCGGCCGATCTCCTTGGCCATCCCCGCCCGGTTGAGCTCCGACAGCTCGCGGAAGTAGCTGGCCCCGTGCATCTGGAACGCGGCCGCGCTGTCGTCCCACTGCTGCTGTTGCCACAGCATGCCGTTGGCGGTCATCGCGTTGAACGGCTCACGTGCCGCGTCGGGGAGGGCGTCGTCGCGGGTGAGCTGGTCGTTCACCAGCTCCAGCTCGGCCTTCACGGTCTGGAGCGCGGCGTCCAGCCAGGGCCTGACGGCCTCGGGGGCGTCGTCGCGCTCCGGGGCGAACGCCATCTGGAGGTTCGTCAGCGCCATCAGGCAGTGCATGGGGTCGCGGTTGGGGTCGCTGTCGTACGCGGTGATGGCCGCCCGCACCCGCGACACCAGGTCGCCCTGCGGCTCCGGCTGCTTGCGGGTCAGCGACTTGAACCGGCTCATCAGACCTCCGCCGCGCGCCGGGTCGGCCGGCAGCGAGGGGCCGAGCTCCTCGGGCCCCTTGCGCTGGACGACGGGCGAGGCACCGGAGGCGTGCGCACCGTGCCCCCCGCAGGCGTCGCGCTGTACGGGGGCGGGGTCCACGTGGTCGTGCGCACCGTGCCCCCCGCAGGCGTCGCGCTGTACGGGGGCCGGGCCGCTCATCACCCGCCGCGCGTTGGCCTCGGCCGCCCGCTCGAACCGGTCACCGGGGTCACTGACCCGCAGTCCGTCGCCGGTGTCCGTCCCGGCCACGGGCCCTTGCCGCTGCTGGATGACGTGCGTGAGCTCGTGCGCGAGGGTGTGCTTGTCCCCGCCCCCGGGCCCGATGACGACGTCGCTGCCGGACGTGTAGGCCCGCGCCCCGATCTCGGCGGCGGACCGCTGCGCCGTGGGCCCCGTGTGCACCCGCACGTCGGAGAAATCGGCCCCGAGCCGCCCCTCCATCTCCTCCCGCAAGGCCCCTTCGAGCGGCCGCCCACCCGAGCGCAGCACC
Source organism: Streptomyces sp. NPDC059564 (assembly GCF_042735575.1). NCBI lineage: Bacteria > Bacillati > Actinomycetota > Actinomycetes > Kitasatosporales > Streptomycetaceae > Streptomyces > Streptomyces sp. NPDC059564. Next base: position 30,783 of record NZ_JBHWBP010000057.1, read on the forward strand.
TGATGCACGGCACCACCCCCGGCCCCCGGACCGGAGGCCGCCCGCTGTACCGCGACGTCACTCCGGTCCGGCGCCTCGGCAGCCCGCTGTCCCGCCGCGCCATCCCGGTCCGACGCGAGCATGCGCGTCACCGCCGCGTTGCCGACGGATCTCTGGAGCGCCCCCAGCACCCCCGGCGCGGGACCGTCGGCGGCCCGCACCTCCTCCGGGCGCGCCTGCCGGGACCGGCCGGAGCCGTCCTTGGCGACGTCGCCTGCTGCCTTGTCTCGGGCGGGGATGCGCATGGGGGGGGCGTACCTCTCGGATGAAGCGGCGGGACCCACCCTGCTTACCCCCCGAACCCACCCCCACGACATGCCCCTTCGTGCACACCAGAGGGAAGACCCGGCCGCTCCCGCCGCACCCTCAGTAGGTGGGGCACAGGTGCGCGTGGACCGCGTCACGGATCCTGGCGGCCTTGGCCGCCCCGAACCCGTCCGGGTGGTTGGGCGAGGTGAACCGCTGGTTGGTGAGGTCGATCTGCTTCTGGTCGTCCTTGGGGAAGCCGGCGATCGTCCCGCACTGGTTGCGGCCCCGGTCGACCGCCTTGTCGGGCTTGGTGTTGACGATGTCCGGGTCGATGGCGGTCAGGGCGGCGATGTACTTCGCCTGCGTCGCCGCGTCCGGCTTGGGCGGAATCCCCCCGGCCTTGGGCGTAGCGGCGGCGGAGGGGCCGCCCTGCGCGGCGGCGGGGGCGCTCGGCGTGGCGGCGGGGGCGCTCGGCTTGGTGGCGGGCGGCGGTGTCTTCGCCGCCGGCTCGTCGGAGTCACTGCCGCAGGCGGTCAGTGCGGCGGCGGCGATGACGGCCGACAGTACGGCGGTGGCGGTGCGGTGGTTCACGGCTCTCCCCTGTGCGGTGACTGCGTGCGGAGAGGTCGATCGCTCAGCGTGGCCAATGGTTGTACGCCGAGACCCGGAAACGCAGAAGGCCCCGGCCGGCCTCCCTGAATTCAGGGGGCTGGTCGGGGCCTTCAAGTGCCCGGTGAGGCACTGGCGGAGGATACGAGATTCGAACTCGTGAGGGGTTGCCCCCAACACGCTTTCCAAGCGTGCGCCCTAGGCCACTAGGCGAATCCTCCGCCGCAAACAATACAAGACGTTGAGGGGTGCTCGCGAACACGATCCCGATCTTGGGTTCCGGGGAGGGTCCGCGAGGGATCGGGGGCGGCCGCGGGTCGATTCCGGGGGCCGGGATCCGCTAGGGTGGGGCCCAGCCCCTCACGTGGCGCTATCTCACCCAACTCCCCCAGGGCCGGAAGGCAGCAAGGGTAAGTGGGCTCTGGCGGGTGCGTGGGGGGCGCTTTGCGTTTCCGGGGCGGGTCCGGGGGCGTCGGCGGGCCGCCGTTGTCGGTGGGCCCGGATAACCTCGTAGACGTGTCGTCCCTTGCGCTGTACCGCCGCTATCGCCCCGAGTCGTTCGCCGAGGTCATCGGGCAGGAGCATGTCACTGCCCCGCTGATGCAGGCCCTGCGGAACAACCGGGTCAACCACGCGTACCTGTTCAGCGGGCCGCGCGGCTGTGGAAAGACGACCAGCGCGCGCATCCTCGCCAGGTGTCTGAACTGCGAGCAGGGGCCCACGCCCGAGCCCTGCGGGGAGTGCCAGTCCTGCCGTGACCTGGCCAGGAACGGCCCGGGTTCCATCGACGTCATCGAGATCGACGCCGCGTCGCACGGTGGTGTGGACGATGCCCGTGACCTGCGGGAAAAGGCCTTCTTCGGGCCCGCCTCCAGCCGGTACAAGATCTACATCATCGATGAGGCCCACATGGTCACCTCGGCGGGCTTCAACGCCCTGCTGAAGGTCGTCGAGGAGCCGCCGGAGCACCTCAAGTTCATCTTCGCGACCACCGAGCCCGAGAAGGTCATCGGGACCATCCGGTCGCGCACGCACCACTACCCCTTCCGCCTCGTGCCGCCCGGCACCCTGCGGGACTACCTCGGCGAGGTCTGCGGGCGCGAGGGCGCCAAGGTCGAGGACGGCGTGCTGCCGCTCGTCGTGCGCGCCGGAGCCGGCTCCGTCCGTGACTCCATGTCCGTCATGGACCAGCTGCTGGCCGGCGCCGCCGACGACGGTGTGACATACGCCATGGCGACCTCCCTCCTGGGGTACACCGAGGCGTCCCTGCTCGACTCCGTCATCGACGCCTTCGCCTCCGGGGACGGCGCCGCCGCCTTCGAGGTCGTCGACCGGGTGGTGGAGGGCGGCAATGACCCCCGCCGGTTCGTCGCCGACCTGCTGGAGCGGCTGCGTGACCTGGTGATCCTGGCCGCCGTGCCCGACGCCGGGGAGAAGGGGCTCATCGACGCCCCCGCCGACGTCGTGGAGCGGATGCAGGCCCAGGCCTCCGTCTTCGGCGCCGCCGAGCTGTCGCGCGCCGCCGACCTGGTCAACGCCGGGCTCACCGAGATGCGGGGCGCCACCTCGCCGCGGCTCCAGCTGGAGCTGATCTGCGCCCGGGTGCTGCTCCCGGCCGCCTTCGACGACGAGCGCTCCTTCCAGGCCCGGCTCGACCGCCTCGAGCGGAGCGGACCGCCCGCCGGTGCTTTCGCCGCCGCGCCCGCGGCCGCCCCCGCCATGGGATACGTGCCCGCGCCCGAGGCGCACGGCATGGCCCCGGCCGGGCCGGGCGGCGGTGTCGCCGCCGCGCGTGCCGCCGTACGGGTTCCTGCGCCGGAGGAGGCTCCGGCCCCGGCGGCCCCCGCCCCGGCCCCGGTCGCAGCCGCCCCCGTGCAGCCGGCCCCGGTCGCGCCCCCGCAGCCCCCCGCCCCGGCCGCCCCCGCCCCGGCTGCCCCCGCCGCCCCCGGTGCCTGGCCCGGCGCCGCGCAGCCCGGCAGCGGTGCCCCCGGCGC
>NZ_JBHWBP010000058.1:0-33384 GCF_042735575.1 Streptomyces sp. NPDC059564
GCCGCAGTGACGGATACGGGACGACGCGCGGCGGTGGCGGCCCTGGCCGCGACGGGAGCGGCGGCGGCGCTGGCCGCGACGGGCCTCGCCCCCGCCGCCCGCGCGGCCGGGCCCCGCCAGGCCCCGCACCCGCAGGCCGGGCCTCCACAGCCCCCGCACCACGCCACGCCCCGCCCGCCCGCGACGTGGTTCGGCGCCGAGCTCCGCCGGCTGCCCACGACCCGGAAGGTGGTCGCGCTCACCTTCAACGCCGCCTGGGACGTCAGCGGGATCGACGACGTCCTCACCGAACTGCGGCGCCGCGAGCTGGCCGCCACCTTCTTCCCCACCGGCGAGTTCGCGCGCGACCACCCCGCCGCCGTCCGGGCCATGGCCGCCGCGCACGGCCTGGGCAACCACTCGTACAGCCACCCGTCCTTCGACGACCTCGACACGGAGGAGCGGGCCGACGAGGTGCGCCGCGCCGACGCGGCGATCCGCGCGGCCTCCGGGGCCGAGCCCCTGCCGTTCTTCCGGTTCCCCTACAGCGCCACCACCGACGAGTCGGTCGCCGACGTGAACGACCTCGGCTACGCGGTGATCGAGTTCACCGCCGACACCAACGGATACCTGGGCTCCGCGGGCGGCATGACGGTGGACACGGCGGTGCGGCGGGCCGTCGACGCGTTCGCCCCCGGATGCGTCATCCAGATGCACGTCGGCAGCACCGGCGACGGCGTCGTCCTCGACGCCGAGGCGCTGCCCCGGATCATCGACGCCGCGCGGGCCGGGGGCTACGAGATCGTCGACCTCCGCGCCTTCCTCACCGACACGCGCGCCTGAGGACCCTCAGGACACGATGTCCTTGCGGGAGAACCCGCGGAAGGCGAGGGCGAACAGCACCACCGCGTACGACACCGACACCACCGTCCCCTTGATCATCCCGCCCCACTCCAGCTGCGGCTGCAAGGCGTCCGCCCACGCGAACTGCCAGTGCGCGGGCAGGAACTCGCGCCACGACCCCAGGGCCGTCACCGCGTCGAGCACGTTCCCCACGATGGTCAGCCCGACGGCCCCGCCGACCGCGCCCAGCGGCGCGTCCGTCCGCGTCGACAGCCAGAACGCCAGCCCCGCCGTGACCAGCTGCGACACGAACACGAAGGCGACGGCCAGCGCGAGGCGCGGCAGGATGTCCCCGGCCGGGAGCGCCCCGCCGGTCGGCAGCTTCAGCGGCCCCCACCCGTACGTGGCCGTCCCCGCCGCCAGCGCCACCACCGGCAGGAGCACGATCGCGGCGAGGCTGAAGCCCAGCGCCACCACCAGCTTGCTCCACAGCAGCCGCGCCCGCGGCACCGGCGAGGCCAGCAGGTAGCGCAGCGAGGACCAGCCGGCCTCCGAGGCCACGGTGTCCCCGCAGAACAGCGCCACCGGCACCACCAGCAGGAAACCGGCCGACACGAACAGGCAGGTCACGGCGAAGTTCGCGCCCGAGGCCGTCGCCGAGTCGATCAGGCTGACCCGGCCGTTGGCCCCCGGCCCGTCGTCCGGCCCGCCGCCCACCGCGAACGCGATGATCATGACGAAGGGCAGTGCGGCCAGCACCCCGCCCATCACCAGCGTCCGCCGCCTGCGCCACTGCCGCAGCGCCTCCACGCGCAGCGGCAGCGTCCGGCCCGCCTGGTAGCCGGGCGCGGTCTCCTGGACGGCACTCATGCCGTACCTCCGATCAGGGTGAGGAAGGCGTCCTCCAGCCGGCGGTGGGGTCCCACCGCCGACACCGGCACGTCCAGCCGTACGAGTTCGGCGATCAGCGCGGCGGGCGTCGCACCGTCGAGCCGTACGAGGATCCCGCCGTCGCCGGCCACCGCGGAGGCCACGCCCTCCAGGGCCGCGACCTTCTCGACGGTCGTCCCGTCGACCGGACCCTCCAGCGCGACCAGCAGGGTGTCTCCGCCGCCGGTGATCTCGGCGACCTCGCCCGCCCGCACCAGCCGGCCGCGGTCCATGACGACCAGGTGCGTGCAGGACTGCTCCACCTCCGACAGCAGGTGGCTGGAGACGATGACCGTCCGCCCGCCGGCGGCGTAACGGATCATCACGTCGCGCATCTCGCGGATCTGCGGCGGGTCCAGACCGTTGGTCGGCTCGTCGAGGATCAGCAGGTCGGGCATCCCCAGCATGGCCTGCGCGATGGCGAGCCGCTGCCGCATGCCCTGCGAGTAGGTGCGCACCGCCCGCTCCAGCGCGTCGCCGAGCCCGGCGATCTCCAGGGCCTCCGTCATGTGCGCGTCATCGGCGGGCCGGCCGGTGGCCTGCCAGTACAGCTCCAGATTGGCCCGGCCCGTCAGGTGCGGCAGGAACCCGGCGCCCTCCACGAACGCCCCGACCCGCGACAGCACGGGCGCGCCGGGCCGGATCGGATGCCCGAACACCCGGATCTCCCCGGCGTCCGGGGTGATCAGCCCCATGAGCATGCGCAGGGTGGTGGTCTTGCCGGCCCCGTTCGGCCCGAGCAGCCCGAGCACCTGGCCCTTCTCCACCCGGAAGGACAGGTCCCGCACCGCGTAGCGGTCCTGGGCCTTGGCGTAACGCTTCGTCAGCCCGGTGATGTCCAGTGGTACGTCGGCCAGCGCGGGTTCGGGCTGCGCTCCTCCCGCCCGCACCCCCGCGCGGCCCCCGCCGGTACGCCGGATCCCGAGCAGCCCCGCGGCCAGCGCCAGTGCGCCGAGCGGCAGCCACCAGGTCCAGGAGGGCAGCCCGGCCGCGGCCGTGCGGACCCCGTCCGCGACGGGCACGGCCAGCGGCCCCTGCGCCGAGACGGTGTACGCGGCGGGCGCGGCGGGGGAGGCGTAGCCGAGGTCGGTGGCCGCGACCACCACCCGCAGCCGGTGCCCGGCCTGGACGGAGTGGTCGATCGCCGGGAGCCGCAACCGCACGCTGCGGCCCTGCCCGGCGTCCTCCACCCGTACCGGGGCGACCAGCTGACTGGGCAGTACCTGCTGGCGGCCGTCGGGCCCGATGTCGTACACCTTGCCGAACAGGACGGCGCCGCCGTCCTCAGCCGTCGACCTCACGTTCAGGGTGAGGGTCGGGGTCCCGGTGACCCGTACCTCCTCGGTCAGCGGCTCCGATTCGAAGCGGGCGTTCTGGCCCGGGAAGTCCAGCGAGAGCCCGGCTCCCAGGGCGGCGAACTGCCCGCCGATGCCGGGCAGCGAGGACAGCGCGGGCGGGGCGGCGCCCGCCGGATTGGCGAAGGTCTGCTCCCGTCCGGACAGCGCGAAGTCGCGCGGAGCCGAGGTGAGGCCGGGGTAGCGGTCGCCGCTCGCGCCGCGCAGTTTGACGAGGCCGTCGGTGGAGTCGATGCCGCCGGAGCGCGAGACGCGGAAGACCGGGCCGGTGTCGGCGCCCTCGTCCCCCTTGAGGTAGCGGTCGAACCAGGACGCCACCCGGTCCTCGATCCGGCCGGCCTCGCGCATGCCGCCGTCGTGCCCGCCGGCCGCCCAGTCCACGGAGACGGGAGCGCCGTTCGCGGCGATGGTGCGGGCCATGGCGTCGGCCTGGCCGAGCGGGAAGAGGGAGTCGTCCTGGCCCTGCACGATGAGGGCGGGCACCTTGATCCGGTCGCCCACGGCCGAGGGGCTGCGCCGCTCCAGGAGTTCGCGCGCCTCGGCGTCGGGCTTCCCGGCGACCGCGACCCGCTCGTACATGGCGCACAGCTGCGGCTCGAACCGGCCGCAGCCGGGTGCCTGCGGACCGGCGTTCACGGCGGGCGGTGCCGGCTGGAGGCCGCCCGCGGCGCCGGTGGTGAAGAAGATCCCGGCCCACAGCTTCTTGAAGACGCCCTCCGGGAAGAGGGCGTCGGCCAGGTTCCAGTACGTGATCTGCGGGGCGATGGCGTCCACCCGCCGGTCGTACCCGGCGGCCAGCAGCGAGATCGCGCCGCCGTACGAGGCCCCGGCGACGCCCACGCGCGGATCGCCGTCCGCGTCGAGCCGCACCTCGGGCCTGCGGGCCAGCCAGTCGATCAGCGCGGAGACGTCCTTGACCTCGTGCTCGGGGTCGTTGAGGCCGATCTTCCCGCCGGAGCGGCCGAAGCCGCGCGCCGACCAGGTCATGACGGCGTACCCGTCGCGGGCGAGGCGTTCCGCCTGCGCCCGGACGTCGTCCTTGCTGCCGCCGAAACCGTGCCCGAGGAGCACCGCGGGACGCCGCCGGTCGCCGTCCCCGGCCGTGAAGAAGGAGGTGTCGATCCCGGCGCCCCCGGCCGGCTGCGGGCCGGGCAGGTTCAGGACCCGGTCCTCGCGGTGCACGGCCGGGGCGTCCCCGGAGGCGGCGACCGCCGTCCAGGTACCGGCACCGGCCAGGACCGCGAGGGCGGCGGCGCCGGCGAGGAGGCGGTCGCGGCGCCGCCGGGGCAGTCGTGGCTTCATACGGGAACCCTACGGCCAGTGATCGCCGTACGCGGGATCCCTCAGGGGGAGCCCCGCCCCTTCTCCAGGCGTACGCGGCCCCGCCCGGCGTACCGCACCCGCTGTACACGCCGTCGCCGCCGACCTGCGCGCGGGCCCGGGCGGCGGGAGGATGGGCGGCATGCTGCTGGCCGAGGTCGCGCGCGTGTCCCGGGAGGTCGCCGGGACCTCCGCCCGCTCGCGCAAGACCGCCCTGCTCGCGGAGCTGTTCGCGGCCGCCCCCGCCGAGGAGGCCGGCCTGGTCATCTCCTACCTCTCCGGACGCCTTCCGCAGGGCCGCCCCGGCGTCGGCTGGCGCACCCTGGGCCGGGACGCGCCGCCGGCCCCGGAGCCCTCCCTGACCGTGCGGGCCGTCGACGCTGCGGTGGCCGAGCTGGCCGCGGTCGCGGGCCCGGGCGCGCTGGCGGAGCGCGCCCGGATCGTCGACGGCCTGCTGGGTGCGGCCACCGCCGCCGAACAGCGGTTCCTGCGGAGCCTGCTGTCGGGGGAGGTGCGCCAAGGGGCGCTGGACGCGGTGGCCCTGGAGGGCGTGGCCCGGGCCGCGGGGGTGCCGGCCGCGGACCTGCGCCGGGCCGTGATGCTGGACGGCTCGCTGCCCCGGGTGGCGGCGGCGGTGCTGGCCGAGGGCGCCGGGGCGCTGCGCGGGGTGACCCTGCGCGTCGGGCGGCCCGTCCAGCCGATGCTCGCCGGGACCGCCCGGTCGGTGGCCGACGCCCTCACCGCGCTGGGGCCGTGCGCCGTGGAGGAGAAGCTCGACGGGATCCGCGTCCAGGTCCACCGGTCGGGGGACGAGGTGCGGATCCACACCCGGTCCCTCGACGAGATCACCGACCGGCTGCCGGAAGTGGCCGAGCTGGCCCGGAGCCTGCCGGGGGATCGGTTCATCCTCGACGGCGAGGTGATCGGACGCGGCGCGGACGGACGCCCGGTGCCCTTCCAGGAGATCGCGAGCCGGGTCGGCTCCCGCCTGGACGTGGCCGCCGCCCGGCGCACCCTTCCCGTGGACGCGTACTTCTTCGACCTGCTGGCCCTCGGCGACCGGGTGCTGCTCGACCTGCCGTTCCGCGAGCGGTACCAGGCCCTGGCCACCCTCGTCCCCGAGGCCTCCCGGGTACGCCGGCTGGTGGTCGAGGACCCGTCGGCACAGGCTGCCGCGGCCGAGGAGTTCCTGGCCGAATCGCTGCGCCGGGGCCACGAGGGGGTCGTGGTCAAGGCCCTCGACTCGCTCTACGCGGCGGGCCGGCGCGGCAAGCGCTGGCTCAAGGTCAAGCCGGTGCACACCCTCGACCTGGTCGTGCTCGCCGCCGAATGGGGCCACGGCCGGCGCACCGGCCTGCTGTCGAACCTGCACCTGGGGGCGCGGGCCGCCGACGGCACGTACGCGATGCTCGGCAAGACCTTCAAGGGCCTCACGGACGAGATGCTGCGCTGGCAGACCGGGCGGCTGGGCGAACTCGCGGAGGCGGACGACGGCTTCACCGTCCGCGTCAGGCCCGAGCTGGTGGTCGAGATCGCCTACGACGGACTGCAGCGCTCCCCCCGCTACCCGGCCGGGGTCGCGCTGCGCTTCGCCCGGGTGCTGCGGCACCGTCCGGACAAGAACGCGGAGGAGGCGGACACGGTGGAGACCGTGCTGGAACAGGGCGGCGGCGGATCAGGGAGCGGGTGATTTTGCCTCAGAGGCAAGAAAATTGCCCCACGGGCAAGATTCTGGCTCAATCGGGGTATGAACCCCAGTGCCGAGGGGCCCGGCCGCCCCGACGAGGGCATCGCCGACGAGCTGCCCGCCGTCGCCCCGCAACTGCGTGAGCTGCGCCGACGCGCGGGCCTCACGCTGGAGGCGGCCGCCGCGCGGGCCCGGCTCTCGCCCGCGCACCTGTCCCGGCTGGAGACCGGACGCCGCCAGCCCTCGCTGCCGCTGCTGCTGGGACTGGCCCGCACCTACGGCACCACCGTCTCGGAGCTGCTCGGCGAGACCCAGGCGGTCGCCGACCCCATCGTACGGGCCGGCGGCCCGGGGGCCCGCGAGGCCGACGGCTGGACGTACTGGCAGGCCGGGGGCTCCGGACGGGGGATGCAGGCGCTGCGCGTGCACGTCCCCCAGGGGCGCAGCCAGGGCGAGCTGGTCCGCGTACATCCCGGGGAGGAGTGGCTGTACGTGCTCACCGGGCAGTTGCGGCTGCACCTGGGGGAGACCGAGTACCTGCTGGAGCCGGGGGACAGCGCGCACTTCGACTCGCTCACCCCGCACCGGATCGGGGCGCCGGGCCACGGCGGCGCCGAGCTGCTGTTCGTCCACACCCTGCTGCAGAGCAGCCTCGCCGGGCTGTGCCTCGGCGGCGCCACCACGCACCACCGATAGCCGAGGAGCCGTACCGCCATGACCCAGGGAGAGAACATGCCCAGCGCCGCCGAGCAGACCGAGGCCGGGACCGGGAGCGAGCCGGCGCGGCTGCGGGAGCGCATCGAATCGCGGTTCCCGCGCGGCCTGGTCATCAGGCTGGCCGCCTACCTGTTCGTCGGCCACCTCTTCGCCTTCTTCGTCTACCTCCTCTTCGTACTGGGCGGCCAGAACCAGTAGCCCCGACCGCGGCCGCCGCCCGTGTCCCGGACGGCGGCCCCGGTCGGCGGGTGCGGATCAGCCGGGCATCGGCTGCTGCATGGTCGAGCAGTGGATGCCGCCGCCTCCCGCCATCAGCCGGTCCACGTCGAGCTGGACCACCTCGCGGCCGGGGAAGGCCGCGGCCAGGGCCTGCCGGGCCCCCGCGTCCCGTACCGCGTCCCCGAACTGGGCGGTGATCACCGCGCCGTTGACGAGGTGGAAGTTCAGGTACGAGTCGACGAAGTCGGGGTTGTCGGAGCGCAGGGTGACCGGCCCGTCCACCCGCAGGACCTGGAGCCGGCGGCCCCGGGCGTCGGTGGCGGCGGACAGGATCGCCAGCTGTCGGCGGGCGTCCTCGGCCCACACGTCGGTGCGGTCGGCGGGCGGCACCTGGACCAGCACCACGCCCGGGCGCACGAACCGGGAGGTCACGTCGATGTGGTCGTCGGTGATGTCCTGGCCCTTGATGCCCGGGACCCAGATCATCCTGTCGGCGCCGTACGCGGCGAGCACCTTGGCCTCCACCTGGGCGCGGCTCAGGCCGGGGTTGCGGTTCTTGTTGACGAGGCTGCTCTCGGTGGCCATCAGCGTGCCGTCGCCGTCGGTCTCGACGGCGCCGCCCTCGCCGGTGAACGCGGCCGCGGTGAACGCCAGCGACTCGCGCGCGGCGATCAGCCGGGCGACCTTGGCGTCCTTGCGGTGGGTCTGCTTGTCGCCCCAGCCGTTGAAGTTCAGGCCGACGGCGTCCGCCCGGCCGGAGCCGTCGCGGCGGAACAGGGGCCCGGTGTCGCGCATCCACAGGTCGTCGACCGGGATGGAGGACAGGACGGTGACGGCGGATCCGCAGCGGGCCCGGGCGGTGGCGGCCGCGCTCTCGTCGGCGGCGCACATCACCACCGGCTCGTAGCGTGCGACGGTCCGGGCTATCAGGGCGATGTCCTGCTGGATCCCGGCGAGGTCGGAGCCCCAGACACCGCGGCTGGACGGCCAGGCCATCCAGGTCCGCAGGTGGGTGACCTCGTCGGCCGGGACGGTCATCCGGCCGGCGGACGGTGCCGCCACGGCGGCCGCCGCGGCGAGGGGGGACAGGGCCAGTCCGGCGGCGCCGGCGCCGGCCGATCGCAGCAGGGTTCTGCGACTTGGGTTCATACGAACCTCCGAAGAGGAGTGGATGAGAGGTGGCGGCACTGTGGCACTAACTGAAATTTCAGTCAAGCCGTCCGGTCCTCATCCGCGGTCGCCGGGGGTTCCGGCAGCGGCGCGCCCACCGGGCACTGGGTGCGGCACTGCGCGTGGGGATGCGGCTCCCCGGGCGCGGGGGAGCGTACGGTCGCCCAGGCCAGCGCCGACCCGACCACCAGCGCCCCGGCACACCAGGGCATGGCCCGGTCGAAGGCGGCGTCGAAGGCCGATGCCGACAGGTAGGCGTCCGGCTCCATCCCCGCCAGCAGCGGCAGCGCCGCCACCGCGAGGAGCCCGGCGACCCGGGCGGCGGCGTTGTTGATGCCGCTGGCCAGGCCCGCCCGGCCGGGGTCCACCGAGGACAGGACGGTCGCGGTCAGCGGAGCCACCAGGGCGACCATCCCGGCGCCCATCACCACCATGGCCGGCAGCACGTCCTGTACGTAGGAGGCCTCCGGGCCCACCCGCAGCATCAGCAGCATTCCGGCCGCGCACAGCAGCGGGCCCACCGTGAGCGGGATCCGCGGCCCGATCCGCTCCCCGAGCGCCGCCGAGTGGGACGACAGCAGCAGCATCAGCACGGTGGTCGGCAGCAGCGCGGCCCCGGCGGCCAGGGCCGAGTAGCCGGACACGACCTGGAGCTGGAGCACGACGAGGAAGAAGAACCCGCCGAAAGCCGCGTAGACGCACAGGGTGACCAGGTTGACGGCGGTGAACAGCCGTGAGGAGAAGATGTCGGGCGGCAGCATCGGATCCGGCCGCCGTCGCTCGACGTACACGAACGCGATGCCCAGCAGGACCCCGCCCACCGCGGTGGCCACGACCACCGCCGTCCCGGTCCTGGCCTCGATCAGGGCGTAGGTGATCAGGGCCAGGGAGGCGGCGCCGAGCGCCGCCCCGAGCACGTCGAACCGCCCGTGAGCGTGCGGATCCCGCGATTCCGGTACGTGCCTCAGCGCGACCGGCACGCACAGCGCGGCCACCGGCACGTTCAGCAGGAACACCCACCGCCAGCCCGGCCCGTCCACCAGCCAGCCGCCCAGGAACGGCCCCACGGCCGCGCCCACCCCGCCGAACCCCGACCACAGGCCCACCGCCCGGGCCCGGTCCGCCGGATGGATCGAGCCCTGGATCAGCGCCAGCGAACCGGGCGTCAGCAGAGCGCCGCCGATGCCCTGGAGGGCGCGGGCGGCGATCAGCACCCCCTCGTTCGGGGCGAGGCCGCACAGCAGCGAGCCGACGGCGAACCACACCACCCCGAGCACGAAGATTCGGCGGCGCCCGAACCGGTCCCCGAGGGAGCCGCCCACCAGGATCAGGCCCGCCATGGTCAGCAGGTAGGCGTTGACCGTCCACTGGAGCACCGCCAGGTCGGCGTCGAGGTCCTGCCCGATGCGCGGGAGCGCGACGTTGACGACGGTCGAGTCCAGCAGGGCCATGCTCGACCCGAGCACGGTGGCGAGCAGGATCCACCGTCCCCGGGCGGACCGCAGCGGGACGGCGGGCGCGGGATCGCTCATGCCCCCAGGCTGGCCCGCCGCGCCCGGAAGGGCCACCCGGAGGGGGAGCCGCGGCGCCGGGACCCGTGGGAACCCGGCTCAAAATGCACCCTTGTAATGGACATGGCATCCCGCTCACCATGACCCGCGCACGTCACGCACACCCTTCCCGCACAACCATCACCCGGCGTACGAGGAGACCACACGTGGCCCAACGCAACCGACGGCGATCCTTACGCGCGGCGCTCGCCGCGCTCACCTCCGTCCTGCTCCTCCCCCTCGGCGCGGGGATCGCCGCCGCCGCCCCGGAACCCGGCCCCGCGCCGGGTTCCGCCGAGCGGAAGATCGAGCCCGTCCTCCGCGCCCAGCTCGACGCCGCCGGCAAGGCCGTCTTCTGGGTCTACCTCGACAGCGCCGCCGACCTCGGCGCCGCGCGGAAGGCCCCGACCCGGGCCGCCAAGGCGGAAACGGTTCTGCGGACCAAGCGGGACCACGCCGCGCGCACCCAGGCCGGGTTGCTGAAGGCCCTGGACGGGGCGAAGGCCGAGTACACCTCGTACTGGATCGTCAACGCGGTCCGCGTCGTCGGCAGCCAGAAGCTCGCCGGGGCCCTCGCCGAGCGCCCCGAGGTCTCCCGCGTCGACGCCGACGACCAGGTCTCCCTCCCCAAGCCCGCCGAGGGCACCCGCGAGAAGACCGCCGCCGACGCCGTCGAATGGAACATCGACCGCATCAAGGCCCCGCAGGTCTGGGACCAGCTCGGCGTGCGCGGCGAGGGCATCGTCGTCGCCAACATCGACAGCGGCGTCGACTACACCCACCCCGCCGTCAACGGCCAGTACCGCGGCAGGAAGGCGGACGGCACCTACGACCACAACTACAACTGGTTCGACCCGGCGGGCATCTGCGCCGGCGCCGCGCCCTGCGACAACAACGACCACGGCACCCACACCATGGGCACGATGGTCGGCGACGACGGCGGCGCCAACAAGACCGGCGTGGCCCCCGGCGCGAAGTGGATCGCCGCCAAGGGGTGCGAGACCAACTCCTGCTCCGAGGCCTCCCTGCTCGCCTCCGGCCAGTGGATCGTCGCCCCGACCGACCTGAGCGGCCAGAACCCGCGCCCGGACCTCGCCCCGCACGTCGTGAACAACTCGTGGGGCAGCTCGGCGCACGACGACTGGTACCAGCAGATCGTCGACACCTGGCGCGCCGCCGGCATCTTCCCCGCCTTCTCCAACGGGAACGCCGGCCCCGGCTGCGCCACCAGCGGATCGCCCGGTGACTACGCGAACTCCTACAGCTCCGGCGCCTTCGACGTGAACAACGCCATCGCCTCCTTCTCCTCGCGCGGCGCGGGCCCCGGCGGCATCGTCAAGCCGAACATCGCCGCGCCCGGCGTCAACGTCCGCTCCTCCGTCCCCGGCGGCGGGTACGAGGCCTTCTCCGGCACCTCCATGGCCTCCCCGCACACGGCCGCCACCGTGGCCCTGCTCTGGTCGGCCGCCCCCGCCCTCGAAGGCGACGTCGCCCAGACCGAGGCCCTCCTCGACGGCACCGCCCAGGACACCGAAGCCGCCCAGTGCGGCGGCACCACCGCCGACAACAACGTCTTCGGCGAGGGCCGGCTCGACGCGCTGGCCGCGGTGAACGCCGCCCCGCGCGGCGCGATCGGCGCCCTCGGCGGCACGGTCCGCACCGGCGGCGGCGAGCCCGTCGCGGGCGTCAAGGTCACCGCCCACGGCCCGATCGACCGGACCGCCACCACGGCCGCCGACGGCACCTACCGCTTCCCCGCCCTGTCGGTCGGCGCGTACGAGCTCACCGCCTCCAAGTTCGGCTACGGACAGCAGGCGGCCACCGCCACCGTCACCGAGAACGCCACCGCCACCGGGGACTTCACCCTCGCCCAGGCCGCCACCGGCAAGCTCACCGGCACCGTCTCCTCGGCCGCCGGGCCCGCCGCGGGCGCGGTCGTCACCATCGCGGACACCCCGGTGACCGCGACCGCCGACGCGCAGGGCCGCTTCGAGGTCACCCTGCCCCACGGCAGCTACGACGTCAGCGCCACCCACTCCTCCCGCTGCCTCACCGGCGCCACCGCCAAGGTCACCGTCGCCGGGGACGCCACCGTCGCCGTGAACCTCCCCGAGCGCACCGACGGCTACGGCTACGCCTGCGCCGCCGCGGGCGGCCGCCCGTACGCCGCGGGCGACCGGCAGCTCGCGCTGACCGGCGACAACACCACCGAGCGCGTCGACCTGCCCTTCCCGCTGCCGCTGTACGGGAAGACGTACGGGCAGGCCTGGATCGGCACCAACGGCACGGTCAGCTTCGGCGGGAACAACACCGGCGACGTCAACGGGGACATTCCCAGCACGGGCACGCCCAACGCGGCCCTCTACCCCTTCTGGGACGACCTCGTCGTCGGCCCGGCCGGCAGCGGCTCGGGCGTCTTCACCGCGGTCACCGGCACCGCCCCGCACCGCGTGTACGTCATCGAATGGCGCCAGGTGTCCCACTGGTCGGCGCAGGCCGACACCTTCTCCTTCTCGGCGGCGATCGGCGAGGACGGCTCCGTCACCTACTCCTACAAGGGCACCGGCGGCACCGGCATCAAGGGCGGCTCCACCGCCACCATCGGCGTGGAGAACGCCGCCGGCACCGACGCCTTCACGTACTCCTTCAACACGCCGGTCCTCACCGACGGCCTGTCCATCGGCTTCCGGACCACCCGCAGCGGAGTGGTCACGGGCCGCGTGCTCGACGCCAACGACGGCAACGGCGTCGCCGGCGCCACCGTCACCGTCGGCAGCGGCGACTCGGCCGTCTCCGCGACCACCGCCGCCGACGGCGGCTACGTCGTCCAGAGCCCCTCGGGCTCCCGCGCGCTCGCCCTGACCGCCCCGGCCTACGAGTCCGCGCAGGCCACCGTCGAGGTCAACGCGGCCGACGTCACCACGGCCACCCGGTCCCTGCGCACCGGCAAGGTCACCGCCGCACAGCCCGCCGTGGAGGTGGTCCTGCCCGCCGGGCAGAGCCGCACCCGCACCCTCGACCTCACCAACTCGGGCCTCGCCGCCGACTTCACGGTCTCCGAGGACGCGGCCTGGCTGACGGCGACCCCGGCCGGGGGGAACCTCCCGACCGGCGGCAAGGCGCCGCTCGCCCTCGCCGTGGACACGGCCGGGCTCACCCCGGGCGCGGTCTTGACCACCGACCTGAAGATCACCTCGGCCAGCGGCCGGGCCCCGGTCCTCACCGTCCCGGTCGAGGTCGTCGTCCCGCGCTACCAGGCGGCCCTGGACGCGGGCTCCGACCACACCGCCACCGACGTGGCGGGCGACACCTGGTCCCCGGACCGCAAGTACACCGCGGGTTCGTACGGGTACCAGGGCAGTTCCTCCGTCCAGTCCACCGGGCGCACCATCGTCGGCACCCAGGACCAGCGGCTGTTCCGCAACGCCCGCGAGGGCATGTACGAGTACCGCTTCGACAACGTGCCGAACGGCACCTACACGGTGGAACTCGGCTTCGCCGAGCTGTCCTCCGCCCGGCCCGACAAGCGCGTCTTCGACGTCCTCGCCGAGGGCACGCAGGTCCTGCCCTCCCTGGACATCTCCCTGGAGGCCGGCACGTACACGGCCCTGACCAGGACCTACACGGTCAAGGTCACGGACGGCGTGCTCAACGTCCGCTTCGTCACGCACAACGGATACGGCAAGCCCCTGGTCAACACCCTCCGGGTGACCGACCGCCCCGACAAGGGCTGACCGCCCGCCGCCGCCCGCCCCCCCCGCATTCGGGTGGCGGGCGGCGACAGGGCCGCGACGCGCCCGGGAGCCCGCGCGGGGCGCCGTAGCGTGCCGGACATGACCCCGCACCGCTTGCAGGCGGGCCCCATCGAGGCCCTCGTCCGCTCCGCCGACCCGGACGCCGTCTGGGCGGCGGGGTCGTCGGACGCCGTCCACGCGGGCTCGCCCGGCGACCGCGACACCCCCCTCGACGTCGGCGGCCTCACGGCGGTGCTCGCGCTGTGGCCCGTCCTCGGCAGCCTCGTCACCGAGGGGGAACTCGCCCTCCACACCCCGCTCACCGCCTACGGGGAAGCCGCCGCGGCGGGGCTGCCCGGCGGCGCCACCGCCCACCACCTGCTCACGCGCGGCGACGGCCCGCCCGCCCTCGCCGCCCTCACCCGCCTCGCCGAGCACCTGACCGGCACCCCGCTGGCCGAGTTCGCCCGGACCCGGATCTGGGGCCCGCTCGGCATGACCGGCACCCGCTTCGCCGACGGCACCCTCTACGCGCCCCTGGCCGACCTCGTCCGCTTCCCGCGCCACCTGCTCTCCACCGCCGACCACCCCATCAGCCGGGCCTGGACGGCGCAGTCCCTGCGCATCCGCACCGGCGAGCTCACCCCCTCCCGAGGCCTGCTCTGGCATCCGGCCCCCGCCGGGGTCTGGGCCCACCACGCCCCGGCCGCCCCCGGCCCGGCCCTGTGGATCTCCCCCCGGCGCGACCGCTGGGCCGCCCTCCTCCCGAGCACCGGGGCCGCCCCCGCCCCGGCCGCCCCGCTGCGCACCGCGTTCCGCGAGGCCGTCTTCCGCGAGGCCGTCTTCAGCGAGGCCGAATCGCATACAACTCCCGCTCTCTGACGGGGTGTTGTACGATCCGGCCGAGATGACCAAAACCCGCGGGAAGAACCCCGACGCGCCCGGTCCCCCGAGCCCCTGGGACGAGATCACCCCCGGCCTGTGGATGGGCGGCCACGTCTGGGCGGACGCCGCCGGAGAGCTGCGCCCCGCCGTCGTCACCGACGAGTTCGACCTCGTGATCAGCCTCTACACCCGGCCCGGCCACGGCCCCGGCCCGGACGCCGAACACCTGGTCGGGGAGATGCCCGACGCACCCCTGACGGCCGCCCAGCTCGACACCGTCCGCCGCCTCGCCGAAGCCGCCGGACTCGCCCTCGACGCCGGGCGCCGGACGCTGGTGCGCTGCTACTACGGCTACAACCGCTCCGGCCTCGTGGTCGCCCAGTGCCTCGTCGGCCGGGGCGCCGCACCCGACGAGGCCGTCGACCTCATCCGGAGCAGGCGCTCCCCCTGGGCCCTGCACAACCCGGTCTTCACGGACTACCTCGCCACCGGGCTGGACGCCGCCGCCCGGCTCGCCGGGCTCGACCCACTCCCGTAGCGCAGTCGGAGCGCGCGCCCGCAGGGCCCGACGTACGGTGATGCCGAAGTCGCTCGCCGTACGCGGACCACCACCGTGGCCCGCGGACGGCCGTACCCCCGGCCCGCACCCCTGTCGCACCCCCGCGAGGAGCCCATGTCCGACGCCGTGACCGCGCCGGCCACCGACCCGGACGTCGACGCGCTCGACGCCCTGTGCCGGGAACTGGCCGAGGCCGCCGACGCCGTGGGCGAGGCCGCCTGCTACGCCTCCGGGATCGCCCTCGGCGCCCGCCTGCCCGCCGCCGCCCTCGTGGGGCGCGGCAGCCGCCGGCGCCGCGCCTGGCGGACCCTGCTGCGCACGCTCACCGACCCGGCGGGCCTCGGCTGGGCCCCGCGGGGGCGGGGCGTGGCCCGGGCCGGGTGGTTCGCCGGGATCCTGGCCCGCAGGGAGAGCCTGGCGGTGACCACCGCCGTCTGCGGGCTGAAGGCGCGGATCCGGGTCGCCGGCGTGGGCCGCCCCGACCTGCTCGCGGACCCGGACTGCGCCGCCGTCCTGCGGGCGGTGGCGGAGGGCCGGCAGGACGAGGCGGCCCGCGCCTTCCGGGTGATCCTGCGCGAACGGGGCGCGGCACAGGCCTTCACCCTGCTGGCCCCGACCTTCGCGGACATCCTGGCGTGGCAGGCGCTGACCGACGAGAACCCCTTCAACGACCACGCGGGCTGGCAGGTGGCCACCGGCCGGGCCGTGACCGCCGAACCGCTCCTGGGCCTCGGGGCCGCCCTGCGCGCCTTCTTCGCCCGGGGGCCGGGCCCGGATCAGGAACCGAGTCCCGGGACGGGGCTGCTGGAGGCCCTCGACACCTCCGGCACGCTCGCCGGGTACGTCCGCAACACGACCCTGCTCGGCGAGGCCGACGCCCTGCTCGTCCAGCGGGTGACGGGCCTCGCGGACACCTCGCGCTACGTGGTCCAGCTGGCCGACCGGGACTCCTCGCGCGCCCTGGACGTGGCCCGGGCCCTGCGCGCACTGGTCCCCTCCGGCGCCGAACTCGTCCTGGTCGGCCACCGGCTGGGCGCCGTCACCGCCATGGACCTGGCCCGGGACCGGGACTTCAACGCCGTCTACGCGCTCACCCACGTGTTCGCCGTCGGCTCCCCGGCCGACGCCCGCAGCCCGGCCGACTCCCGTACCCGGGTGCACCCGCTGGCCTCGGCGGCCTCCGTCGGCGGGGCCGTGTCCGCCGCCGACGGGAAGGTCACCGGCAGCCGGCTGATCCCGCTCGGCGAGGCGGACCGCCCGCCGGCCACGACCTCCTGGAGGAACCCGTGAGCGACACCCCGCGGATGCCCCCGCCCGCCCCGGCCGACGGCCTGCGCAGCCACTGCGCGGCCCTGCGCTCCCACGCCCGCCGGCTGCGGGCGGGCGCCGCCGCGCTGGAGTGGCGGGGCCCGCAGGCCGACGCCTTCCGCGCCGAGGTCGCCGCCGTCGCGGACCGCTGCGCCCGGGCGGCGGACGGCTTCGCGCTCGCCGCCGCCCAGCTGGACGGGGTCCACGGCGGTGTCACAGGACGAGTGACAACAACAGGACGAAGCCCAGGCCCGTCACCGAGATGATGCTCTCCATCACCGACCAGGTCTTGAGGGTCTGCCCGACGCTCATCCCGAAGTACTCCTTGACCAGCCAGAACCCGGCGTCGTTGACGTGGCTGAAGAACAGCGATCCCGCGCCGATCGCCAGCACCATCAGCGCCGTCTCCGTCGTGGACATGCCCGCCGCGAGCGGGGCCACCAGCCCGGCCGCCGAGATGGTGGCGACCGTCGCCGACCCCGTGGCCAGCCGGATCGCCACCGCGATCAGCCATCCCAGCAGCAGGGCCGGTACGGCCCAGTCCTTCGACAGGTCCAGGATCATCTGACCGACGCCCACGTCGATCAGGGTCTGCTTGAAGCCGCCGCCCGCACCCACGATCAGCAGGATTCCGGCGATCGGCGCGAGGGACTTCTCCACCGTCGACGACAGCCGCTCCCGGGTGAACCCGGCCGCCCGGCCGAGGGTGAACATCCCCACCAGCACGGCCGACAGCAGAGCGATCAGCGGGGATCCGGCGACGTCGGTGACCTTCTGCAGTCCGTTGGCGGGGTCGTCGACAACGATGTCGACGAGGGCCTTGACCAGCATCAGCGCCACCGGCAGCAGCACGGTGAAGACCGTGGCCCCGAATCCGGGGCGCCGCTCCAGGTCCGCCGACGGGCGCGCGGGGATCATGTGCTCGGGCGCCGGTATGTCCACCCAGCGGGCGGCGTACCGGGCGAACAGCGGCCCGGCGATGATCACGGTCGGTATCGCGACGACGACGCCGAGGGCGAGCGTGACGCCCAGGTTGGCGTGCAGGGCGTCGATGGCGACCAGCGGGCCGGGGTGCGGCGGGATCAGACCGTGCATCACCGACAGGCCGGCCAGGGCCGGGATGCCGATGCGCAGGAGCGAGTAGCCGCCCCGCTTGGCGACCAGCAGCACGACCGGGATCAGCAGCACGATGCCGACCTCGAAGAAGAGCGGCAGTCCGATCACGGAGGCGATCAGCACCATGGCCCAGGGCATGGCCCGGCCCTTGGCGCGGGCCAGGATCGTGTCCACGATCTCGTCCGCGCCGCCGGAGTCCGCCAGGAGCTTGCCGAGGATCGCGCCGAGCGCGATGAGGACGCCGACGCCCGCGACCGTTGCCCCGAGGCCCGCGGTGAAGCTGGCGATCGTCTTGTTCAGCGGGGCGCCCGCGAAGGCCCCGAGGGCCAGCGAGCCCACCGTCAGGGCCAGGAAGGCGTGCATCTTGAGGCGGGTGATGAGCAGGACGATGACGGCGATGCCCAGCAGGACCGCGATGCCCAACTGGGCGTTCCCGGCGGACGTGATGGGTCCGGGGGCGGCGGCCGCCGCCAGTGTCTCGACGCTGAGACCGGTCACGGTGGGTTTTCCTGACTCTGTGGAGGTACGGGACGGGGGAGCGTGCTCCGCGTCAGAGGCGGCGCAGGGCGGCGAGCGCCCGTTCGGTGATCTCCTCGGGACTGCCGGCGACGTCGACGGCCACACCCGATTCGTCCGCCTGGAGCGGTTCGAGGGTGGCGAACTGGGAGTCCAGCAGGGTGGTGGGCATGAAGTGGCCCGTGCGCGCGGCCATCCGCTCCCCGATCAGGGCCCGTTCCCCGGTGAGGTGGACGAACACGACCTCGGGGGCGGCGGTGCGCAGCCGGTCGCGGTACGCGCGCTTGAGGCAGGAGGCGGCGACCACGCCACCGCCCCGCCCCGCCCGGTCGCGGATCCACACGCCGATGGCGTCGAGCCAGGGCCCGCGGTCGGCGTCGTCCAGCGGGGTGCCCGCCGACATCTTGGCCACGTTGGCCGCCGGGTGGAAGGCGTCGCCCTCCGCGTAGGGGAGGCCGAGGGCCTCCGCGAGGCGCCGGCCCACGGTCGTCTTGCCCGTGCCGGCCACGCCCATCACCACAATGACGCGCTGGGAGCTCACGCCGAACCTCGCTGTCCTCGTTGACATCGGCCCCGGGAGGGGGGAGGCCCGGGGTGGCCACCACCCAACCCTATTAAGTAGTACTTATTCAAGAGGTCGGCGTAAAACATCACACCATTGGTGAGCCCGGCCGTCACCGTACGCTTACGCCATGACCACCGAAGGCAGTCCAAACCCAGGACTCCACACCCAGGTTTTGGACACCCTCGGCCTCGCGATCACGGCGGGGGAGCACCCGCCCGGCAGCGTCCTGCGCACCGACGAGATCGCCGTGCGCTTCGACGCCTCCCGCACCGTGGTGCGGGAGGTGGTCCGCGTCCTGGAGTCGATGCAGCTCGTCGAGTCCCGCCGCCGGGTCGGCGTCACCGTCCGCCCCGCCGAGGAGTGGAACGTCTACGACCCGCGCGTCATCCGCTGGCGCCTCGCCGGCCCCGACCGGCCCCGCCAGCTGCGGTCCCTGACCGTCCTGCGCTCGGCGGTCGAACCCGTCGCGGCCGGACTCGCCGCCACCCGCGCCACCCCCGAACAGTGCGCGCAGCTCACCGAAGCGGCCCTCGGCATGGTCCGCACCTCGCGCGGCCACCAGCTGGAGGGCTACCTCCACCACGACGTCGCCTTCCACCGCATCGTGCTGAACGCCTCCGGCAACGAGATGTTCGCCCGCCTGGGCGACGTCGTCGCCGAGGTGCTCACCGGCCGCACCCAGCACTCCGTGATGTTCCACGACCCCGACCCGGCCGCCGTCACCCTCCACGTCCGCGTCGCCGAAGCGGTACGGGAAGGGGACGCCGCCGCGGCCGAGGCCCTGACCCGGCAGATCGCCCTCGGCGCCCTGGAGGAGCTCGACGTCCTCGCGCCCTGACTCCGTCCGGTACGCGCACCCCGCACCGTGCGCCACACTGGGCGCGTGCGGGGAGATGCCGAGGGCAACGAGGACGGATCAGCCTCCTTCGTGGGGCGGAACGCCGAACTGGCCGCGCTGTGCGCGGCCCTGACGGAGCGGCGGCTGATCACCGTGACCGGGCCCGGCGGCGTCGGCAAGACCCGCCTGGTCCGGCAGGTCCTGGCCGCGGCCGACGGACCCGCCGGGCCCGCCCGCCCCTTCCCCGACGGGATCCACTGGGCCGACCTCTCCCCGCTGCCCGGCGACCGGCTGCTCGTGGACACCGTCGCGGACGCGCTCGACCTCGCCGACCACACCCCGCGCACCCTCGCCGAAGCGGTGGCCGAATGGATCGGCGCGCGCCGGCTGCTCCTCGTACTGGACTGCTGCGAACATCTCATCGCGCCCGTACGGGTCCTCGTACAAGACCTGCTGGACGCCGCACCGCACCTCGTGGTGCTCCTGACCAGCCGGGAGCCCCTCGCGCTGGCCGCCGAGCACGTGCTGGAACTCGGGCCGCTGCCGCACGCGCCGCACGCCCGGGAGGCCCTCGCCCTCTTCACCGCGCGGGCGGACGCCGTACGGGCGCGGCCGTGGACGCCGCAGCGGCTGGCGGCCGCCCGCGCGATCTGCTCCCGCCTCGAAGGGGTCCCCCTCGCGCTGGAACTCGCCGCCGCGCAGTTGACGGACCACACCGTCGAGGAACTCGCCGACCGGCTCGCCCGCCGGATCGGCCCGCTGTCCGGCGGCGCCGGGGACCGGCCGCCCCGCCACCGGGCCCTGCGCAGCGCCATCGGCTGGAGCCACGAGTGGTGCACGCCCCGCGAACGCCTGCTCTGGCTGCGGCTCTCCGTCTTCGCCGGCACCTTCGACGGGGCCGCCGCCCGGGCGGTGTGTTCCGCGCCCCCGTTCACCGCCGAGGAGGTCCCGCCGCTGCTCGCGTCGCTCGTCGGCAAGTCCGTCGTGCGCAGCACCGGAGACGGCACCGTCTACCGGATGCTCGACACGATCCGCGAGTACGGGGCCATGTGGCGCGACGGCATCGGCGAACGGGACGCGCTGCGCGCCCGGCACGCGGCCCACTTCCTGGACCTGGTGCGCGCCGCGGAGGCGGACTGGATCGGCCCCGGGCAGCGCGACGCCTACCGCAGGGTCGCCGCCGCCTACGGGGACATCTGCGCGGCCCTCGACCACCTCCTGGCCACCGCGCCCACCGCGGCCCTCGAACTCGCCGGGCGCGTCGGCTTCTTCTGGGCCTGCTGCGGCTGCCTCCACGTCGCCCGCTCCTACCTGGAACGGGCCCTCGCCGCCGCCCGCCCCCAGGACGTGGACACGCCCGGCCGGATGCGCGCCCTGTGGGCCCTCGGGGTGACCCTGCTCCTGCAGGGCGCGCACGAGGAGGCCCACCGGATCGCGGTGGCCTGCGAGGCCCTGGCCGCCCGGCCGGACGCGGGCCGGGGACCGGCCCTCGACGCCGCCTACCTGCTCGGCGTCAGCCACCTGCTGGCCGGCCGCCCGCTGGCCGCCCGGATCGTGGCCGACAACGCCCTGGAGGCCTTCCCCGGCACGCCCTTCGAATCCGGGCCCCGGCTGCGCTGCCACCTCGTACGGGTCTTCGCGCTGACCGGCACCGGACTGTTCGCCGACGCGCGGGAGGAGGCCGAGCGGCTGCGCGCGGAGTGCGAGGCCCGGCAGGAGTACTGGACGCGGGCCTACGCCGACTACCAGCTGGCCCTGATCGGCCTGTTCGAGGGCCGCCCCGCCGAGTCCGCCGAGCACGCCCGGGCGATGCTGGAGAGCAAGCGGGAACTCGGCGACAGCTTCGGCACCGCCCTCGGCCTCGACCTGCTGGCCGCCGCCCGGGCCGCGAACGGCGACGGGGCGGGCGGCGCGCGCGCCTACGGTGCGGGCCACGCGTACTGGCAGGCGGTCGGCCACCCGCAGCGCGGCACGCCCGAACTGCGCTCCATGCACGAGGAGTTCGAGCGGTCGGCCCGAGAGGCCCTCGGGGACGAGGCCTACGAGGCCGCCTTCGCGGAGGGCGTCCGCCAGGGCCACGCCCTCCGCGGCCGGCCCCACCCGGCCTGACCGGCCCCGGCCCGAGCGCCTCGGCGCGAGGCGTGTTCAGGCGGCGGGGAGGGCGACGGGCATGACCAGGGTGGTGAAGGTGCCCTGGTCGGCGGAGCGGACGAGGGCGGGGCGGGCCGTGGCCGGGATCTCCAGCAGGACGTCCGGCCCCACGCTCGCCTCCAGCGCGCCCGCCAGCACCGCCGGGTCGAAGCCGACCCGGACCGGCGTGGCCTCCCCGCACACGGCGGGCAGCTCGGCGTCCGCCACCCGCAGCCGGTCGGGCCCCAGTTCCAGGGCCACGGCGGGGCGCTCCCCACAGGCGTCGAGGGCGCCGAGCAGCGCGACCCGGTCCACGACGACCCGGTGGACGGGCACGGGCAGGGCCTCCAGGGCGGCGAGCATGTCCCGGTAGGCGGGGTAGGTCCCCTCGGACACCGGCAGTTCGCGCGACCCGCCCGGGTGGCTGACGGTCAGGGGGGTGCCGGGCGGGCCCGCCGTCAGGGTGACCTCGGCGGCCCGGGCCGCCCAGGCGCCGAGCGCGGCCAGGGCCGGGGCCTCGACCAGCAGCCGCCCGGGCGGTCCGGTCACGGCGGCGGGGCGCAGGGTGCGCAGCGAGAGCCGGTGGCGGTCGGTGGCCACGAAGCGGACCTCGTCCTCGTCGAACTCCACCAGCACGCAGCCCAGTACGGGGTGTTCGGGATCCCGCCCGGCCGCCGGGGCCACCTGCCGGACGGCGCTCGCCAGCTCCGGACCGCCGAGGGTGACCTCGGTGCGGGCGGGCCCCGCCGGGAGGGTCTCCAGGACGGCGCGGACCGCCGCGTCGGCGGCCCGCCCCGACTCCCGTACCGTCCGGCGGTGCCGCTCCAGTACCCGTCGGGCCCGTTCGGGCGGCCCGTCGAGGACGGTGACCACGTCGGGCAGGGCCAGTCCCGCCGCGCGCAGTCCGCGCAGCAGAGTGGCCCGGGCCCGCTGGGTCTCGGCGTAGTACCGGTATCCGGTGGCCGGGTCTACGTGGGCGGGGAGCAGTACGCGGCAGTCGTCGTAGAAGCGCAGGGCGCTCGGCGCGAGCCCGACGAGGCGGCCGAAGGTGCTGATGCCCATCAGTTCAGGGGTGGCGTCCATGGACCCGATGATCGGCTTTCATCCCACTCGAAGGTCAAACCCGCGGGCCCGGAAGTTCCAGCCGGCCGTGGGACGGGTCGCTCAGTGCCCGTCGGGCCCGGCCGTCGCCGTGCGCGGGGTGGTCTGCTGGACGGCCCAGCCGTTGCCGTCCGGGTCGGAGAAGTAGACGAAGGACCCCCACGGCATGTCCTGGATCTCCGTCACCTCCACGCCCCGGCCCCGCAGGTCCGCGTACGCCTCCTCGATGTCGGCGACCACCACCTGCAGGTTGTCCAGCGACCCCGGGACCATCCGGGTCAGCCCCTTGCCGATGGCGATCGAGCAGGCCGATCCGGGCGGGGTCAGCTGGACGAAGCGGATCTCGTCGCTGACGGCGGCGTCGTGGTCGGCGTGGAAGCCGAGCCGTTCGTAGAAGGCCTTCGCCCGGTCGACGTCGGTGACCGGGACGGCGACCAGTTCGAGCTTGATGTCCATGGCGGACTCCCCTCGTGAGCGGACGGGCCCGGCGCCCGGACGGCGCGCGGGCCCCCCGGCATCATGCGCCCGAGGCCGCCGCCGCGCCGCCCGGAAGGGGTTCGGGGGCCCCCGTGTCGCGGGTGGCGAACTGGGTCCGGTACAGCTCCTCGTACCGGCCGCCCACCGCCAGCAGCTCGTGGTGCGTGCCGCGTTCCACGATCCGGCCCTCCTCGACGACCAGGATCAGATCGGCGGCCTGCACCGTCGAGAGCCGGTGCGCGATCACCACGGCGGTCCGGTCCGCGAGGGCCTCGGCCAGCGCCTCCTGCACGGCCGCCTCGGAGGTGTTGTCCAGGTGGGCGGTGGCCTCGTCGAGGATCACCACCCGCTGCCGGGCCAGCAGCAGCCGGGCGATGGTCAGCCGCTGGCGTTCGCCGCCCGACAGCCGGTAGCCGCGCTCGCCGACCACCGTGTCCAGACCGTCGGGCAGCGAGGCCACGAGCCCGTCGAGGCGGGAGCGGCGCAGGGCGTCCCAGATCTCCTCCTCGCCGGCGCCGGGCCGGGCCAGCAGCAGGTTGGCCCGTACCGACTCGTGGAAGAGGTGCCCGTCCTGCGTGACCATGCCCAGCGTCTCGCGGATGGAGTCGGCCGTCAGGTCGCGTACGTCGATCCCGCCCAGGCGGACCGCGCCCGCGTCGGCGTCGTACAGGCGCGGCAGCAGCTGGGCGATGGTCGACTTGCCGGCGCCGGAGGAGCCGACGAGGGCGACCATCTGGCCGGGCTCGGCACGGAAGGACACCTCGTGCAGGACCTGGGTGCCGCCCCGCGAATCGAGGGTGGCGACCTCCTCCAGGGAGGCGAGCGACACCCTGTCGGGGGAGGGGTAGCCGAAGGACACCCGGTCGAACTCCACCGCCACCGGCCCCTCGGGCACGGCGCGGGCGTCCGGCTTCTGCTCGATCAGCGGCTTCAGGTCCAGGATCTCGAAGACCCGCTCGAAGCTGACCATGGCGCTCATCACCTCGACGCGGGCCCCGGCGAGCGCGGTCAGCGGGGCGTACAGCCGGGTCAGCAGCAGGGCGAGCGCGACGACGGAACCGGCCTCCAGGGTCCCGCGCAGGGCGAAGTGGCCGCCCAGGCCGTAGACCAGGGCGAGGGCGAGCGCGGAGACCAGGGTGAGCGCGGTGATGAACGCCGACTGGGCCATCGCCGTACGGATCCCGATGTCCCGCACCCGGGCGGCGCGGGCCGCGAACTCGGCGGACTCGTCGGCGGGCCGCCCGAACAGCTTGACCAGGGTGGCACCGGGGGCGGAGAACCGTTCGGTCATCTGCGTGCC
Source organism: Streptomyces sp. NPDC059564 (assembly GCF_042735575.1). Classification (NCBI taxonomy): domain Bacteria; kingdom Bacillati; phylum Actinomycetota; class Actinomycetes; order Kitasatosporales; family Streptomycetaceae; genus Streptomyces; species Streptomyces sp. NPDC059564. The sequence continues at coordinate 24,300 of NZ_JBHWBP010000058.1, forward strand.
CATCGCGGCGTTCAGCGTGGAGGCCTCCCGCTGCATCCCCGCCATCCGCGCGCCCATCCGGCGGGCCGGCAGCACGAACACGGGCAGCAGCACCAGGGCCAGCAGGGTGATCTGCCAGGAGATGGTGAGCATCACCCCCAGCGTCAGCAGCAGGGTCACGGTGTTGGAGACCACCCCGGACAGGGTGTTGCTGAAGGCCCGCTGCGCGCCGATCACGTCGTTGTTGAGGCGGCTGACGAGCGCGCCCGTTCTGGTCCGGGTGAAGAAGGCCACCGGCATCCGCTGGACGTGGTCGAAGACGGCGGTCCGCAGGTCGAGGATCAGGCCCTCGCCGAGGGTGGCGGAGAGCTTGCGGGTCAGCAGGCCGAGGCCCGCCTCGGCGACCGCGATCACCGCGATGAGCAGGGCGAGCCGGGTGACGGCGTTGTCGTCCCCGGCGCCTGCGCCCTTCACGATGGCGTCCACGATCCGGCTGGCCAGCAGCGGGGTGGCCACCGCGAGGAGCGCGCCCACCACACTGAGGAGCAGGAAGAGGGTCAGGCCGCGCCGGTGCGGGCGCGCGAAGGTGGCGATCCGGCGCAGGCTCGCCCGCGAGAGGGGGCGCCGGTCTTGCTGGGCGTTGATCGCGCTGTGCAGCGAATGCCAGGCGGTGACTTCCATGTCCATGCGCCCCACGCTAGAACCTCAACCAATGTCCAGGTCAAGGAATTGCTCCATGGCCGTCCGTTGGGGCGGGCAACTTCCTTGAGCGGAAGGGATGTTCGCAACCCTCGTGCCGGGTCTGCGCCCGGTGGCATCATCGGGGGATGACGCAGGCATCATCGTCCGCCCGCCCCGAGCCCCCCGCCGTCGACACCGTCCTGGAACGCTTCGGGCAATGGGTCCGCGACACCCCCGAGGCCCCCGCCGTCCTGCGCGGCGCCGAGGAACTCTCCTACGGTGAGCTCGACGCCCGCGCCAACCGGCTGGCCCACCACCTGCTGGACGGTGCCCTGCCCGCCGGCGGACTGGTCGCCATCGGCGTCGGCGCCCGGCCCGAACTCCTCGTCTGCCTCCTCGCCGCCCTCAAGGCGGGCGGCACCTACGCCGTCATCGACGCGGACGCCCCGCGCACCGGACGGAGCCAGCTCGCCGCCCTGCCGCCGTACGTCCTGCTCACCGACGCCGCCCACCAGGTGGGCCTCGGCCTGCCCGAGGGGCAGCGCGCCGTCCGCCTCGGCGCGGAGGCCGCGCGGATCGCCGAGCGGCCCGAGACCCCGCCCGTCCGTCGCCCGGTGGACCGGGACGCCGCCCTGCTGTTCACCGGTACCGCCCTCCCGCGCCCCGTCCGCGTCGGCCACGCGCTGCTGCTCGCCGCGTACGGGAGCTGGGCCGAGGCGGCCCGGCTGACATCCGCCGACCGCCACCTGTTCACCTGCGGCCCCGACGTCACCGCCTTCGCCGCGGGCTGGACCCGCCCCCTGTGCTCCGGCGGCGCCCTCGTCCTGCCCGGGCGCCGGCCGGACGCCGCCGACGGGCCCGGGGAACTCCTCGACACCGTCCGGGACCAGCGGGTCGGCGTCCTGCACACCGACCCGGCGACCGCGGCCCGGCTGCTGCTCCGCGACGACCGGCCCGGGCCGCCCGTCCCCCGCCCGCGCCGCGAGCCCGCCGACGCGGACCTCGCCACCCTGAGGCTGCTCGCCGTCACCGGGGACCGGCTCTACCTCGACGAACACAGCGCGCTCCAGGCCCGGTTGCGTCCCGGCGCCCGCGTCCTCAACGTCTACGGCCCCACCGAAGCCGCCGGCACCGGCACCTACTTCGAACTCCCGCAGCTGCCGGGACCGTTGGACGAAGCCGAGCGGATCTCCCTGCTCGGCACGCCCTTCCCCGGCTTCCGTGCCGACCTGCGCGACGGGGAGATCCGCCTCGCCCCGCCCGGCGCCGACGCCCTCCCCACCGGCGACCTCGCCGTCCTGCGCCCCGACGGGCTCCTGGAGTTCGCCGGGCGGCTGCGCGACCGGATCACCCTGGACGACGGCACCCGCCTCGACCCGTACACCGTCGAGTCCGAGATCCGGACCCACCCGGCCTTCGGCGCGGCCGTCGTCGCCCGGGTCACCTCCGGACCCCGCTCCCGGCTCGTCGCGTACGTCGCCCCGCCCGCCGGGGACCCCCTGTGGCCGAGCGGCCCCGAACCGGTCGGCCCGGAGGCCCTGCGGGCGCACCTGGAGGGGAGGGTCCCACCGGCCGGGACCCCGAGCCACCTGATCCGGCTGCGCGTCCTGCCCCGCACGAGGGCCGGGCAGGAGGACCGCGCGGGGCTTCCGCAGCCCCCGAAGTCACCGCCGCCCGCGCCCGCGCCCGGGCCCGGGCGGGCACGCAGTGGCAAGGCGAGCACCGCCGCATCGGGCGAGCTCCCGTCCGGCTGCGCCGTGGGCTGCCTGGGCTTGGTGCTGGGCGTGGCCGCGATGATCCTCACCGGGTGGCTCTGGCCCGGCTCGACCGACCTCACCGGGGTGCCGGGCCCCTGGGCGTTCCTCTTCTTCGTCCTCTACCTGTGCGAGAGCGCCGCCTTCGCCGCCGGGGTGATCTTCCTGTTCGGCGGCCGCAAGAGGATGGCGCGCCAGGGCCGGGGCCGGGCCCTGACCACCGCCGCCCACCTGTCCGTGTCGTACCTGCTGATCGCGTGGTGGCCCCAGGACAACTTCTACCGCCTGGCGTCCAAACACGACTGGCCCCGCCAGGCCGCCCTCGTCTACGCCTTCAACATCCCCCTGATGATCGCCGCCCTGTTGGTGGTCTGCTACCTCCTCCGAGGCCCCCGCTCCCCCTTCGACTTCGACGACTGACGCCGCTCCGGAGGCTCAGGCCGGGGCCGGTGGGCCGGCGAAACGAGCGAAGCCCGCGCCGGTCGCGAGGGCCGCCGCGCGTACCCGTGCCTCCGCCGCGTCCAGCTCGGCGGCGCTGCGCGCGGCCAGCAGTACCCCGAGCCAGGGCGCCGGATCGAAGGCCCCCGTCACGATGGCCGGGACGAACACCGACCCCGACTCGGCGCAGGACGCCGCCAGTTCCGCGCACAGCTGCTCCAGCTGGGGCTCCGGCAGCCGCGCCCCCAGCTCCACCCGGTCGACGATCCGTACGAGGTGCCCCGCGCCCCGCAACTCGTCCAGCCGGGCCGCCACCATGAAGGCCACCGACGGCCCCGTGAGCCGCAGGTTGGCCTCGGTCGGCGCGAGCCGCCCCGCCGCGTCGGCGACGAAGTCCACGTCGAACCAGCCCCGGTAGCCGGAGGCCGCCAGCTCCCGGCCCACCGCCGCCCCGAAGGCCAGCAGCGGCTCGGCCAGCGCGGCGGGCACCACCCCCGGCCCCACGGTCGCACCCCGGTAGGCGCCCTCGGACACCTCCATCACCGCCGCTCCGGCCTCGTGCGGGCGCCCGCCGCCGTCCACGAACCCGTCGTACGTCAGGTCCCGCGGCCCGTCCGCCGGGTCCGCCACGTACTCCTCCACCAGCAGCGGCCCGCGCGGCAGCCCGCGCAGCACCGCCCGCGCCCCGCCCGCCGCCCGGACCCGCCCGGGCGTCACCACCGTCGTGCCCGAACCCCCCACGCCGTGCTCCGACTTGAGCACCGTCGTCATTCCGGCCCCGGCTCGCTCCGCCAGCATCCGGACGGCCGCCCGGCGGGTCGCCGCCCGCCACTGCGCGGGGAGCGCGATCCGCGGGTGCCCGCCCTCCGCCAGGATCCGGGCGAACAGCGCGTGCGCCGCCGACTTGGACTCGTAGCGCAGCTCCCGCGGCCGCCACGGCAGCCCGGCGAGCCGCCCGTACGGCTCCGTCCGCCCCCACGGTACGAGGGGCAGCCCGCGCCCCGACACCCGCGCGGCCAGCTCCGGCCGGGCCAGCACGGCGTCCGACAGGCTCAGGTCCCGCTCCGCGAGGCCGTCGTGGACCTCCACCTCGGGCCCCCAGCCCAACTGCCGCCCCACCAGCCGGATCCAGCCCGGCGGCACGGAACGCGGCAGCACCAGCGCGGCCGGGTACGGGCTGTAGAACGCGGCGAGACAGGCGTAGTCGTGGGCGGGGCGGTGCTCGCGGCCGACCGAGGCGTCGGCGAACTGGGCGTTGAACTCCGCGACGTTGCCCACGTGCACCGCCGGGACCCCGCCCGTCCAGGCCCGCGCCCAGCCGGCGAGGGGAACCGGCGCCACCTCGAAGCGCACCAGCCCCGGCGCCGCTCCGGCCGAGGGCACCGCGCCCATCGCCCGGTAGAACCCCGCCGCGTACGGATCGGAGTCGATCAGCAGGCGGCGGACCCCGAGCGCGGCGGCCCGGCGCACGGCGTCCCGGTACAGCAGCCGCCCGATGCCCCGGCCGATGGCCGCCGGCTCCACGAACAGCAGCCCGAGCCGGGCGACGGTCGCATCATCCCCGTCGGCGTCCGAAGGTTCCAAGGACGCGAGACCCAGCACACCCCCCTCCCCGTTTTCGGCCACCACGACGCGCCGGTCCGCGAGTTCCCCGTCGTGGACGGCCAGCTCCGGGGCGCACGCGGCGAGGAATTCCGCGTCGTACCCCCAGTACGCCTTGGACCGCATGACCAGCGCCGTCAGCGCCCGGGCCTCCCCGTACCGCGCGGCCCTGACCTTTGCCATTTCCTGACCTCCCCATGGTCCACGGCCGGGCCGTGAGATAGATTCGGCCTCCCCACGGCACGTCCCTGGCACATCCCTATCCCGCCCACGTCCAGACAGGCTTCTCAATGAGCGACATCATCAACGGACTTGGCCGTACGAGCGCGTACGGCGCCGTCGGCCTCGTGCTGCTGATCCTCGGCATCGTCCTGGTGGACGTGCTGACGCCCGGGAAGCTCCCGAAGCAGATCTGGGAGGAGCGCAACCGCAACGCGGCCCTCCTGCTCAGCTCCGCGCTCCTCGGCATCGGCGGCATCGTCTTCACCTCGATCTGGACGACGTACGACGACTTCGGCAAGGGCCTGCTGTCCACCGCCGCCTTCGGCGTGCTGGGCCTGGTCCTGATGGCCGTCGCCTTCCTGGTGCTGGACCTGGTGACCCCGGGCAAGCTCGGCGCCATCGTCGTCGACCCCGAGCCGCACCCGGCCGTCTGGGTCACGGCCTCCTGCAACCTCGCGGTCGCCGCGATCGTGGCGGCCTCCATCGCCTGACCCGTACGGCACGACGAGAGCGCCGCTCCCGAGGGGGAGCGGCGCTCTCGTCGTGTACGGGTCCCGCCCGGCCGGCGTCAGGCCAGGCCCAGCGCGAACACCGCGAACCCCGCCGCCAGCAGCCCCGCCACGGTCCGCCGTACCGCCGGAGCCCCGCGCCCCCGCTTCGGCGGAGCCTCGAACCGGCGCGCGTACCGGGCGATGCCGACCAGCAGCACCGCGAACACCGGCATCCACGCCACCCGCGCCAGGATCCACCCCACCGTCACGGGCGCCGTCGTCAGCCCGGCCACCCCGCCCACGAACGAGGCGGGCATGGCCGCCGCCAGCATGGCGCTCTGGTGCCAGCACAGGATGGTCATCGCGGACAGGTTGACCACCACCACCGGCGCCCACAGCGCCGGCCGCGCCAGCAGCCGCGCCAGCCGGTCCCGCAGCAGCATCGCCGCACCCGACTGGGCCGAGGCCAGCGCCAGCACCAGCAGCGACGGCGGATGCGAGTTGGTCCGCGCCTCACCCGGCACCCCGACCATCGACGCCGGGTAGTGGAACACCACCAGCAGTGCCGCGAACAGCACGCCCCCGCCCACCAGCAGCAGCCACGCCCCGCGCCGCCCGATCCGCCGCTCGCCCCACGACACGCCGAGCTGGTACGCGAACATCCAGCCCGGCAGGACGTTCAGGACCGACAGCCACGACGGCACCGCGTCGGACAGCGGCCCGTACCGCAGGAAGTCCACCACCGCGACCGAGGCCAGCAGCGGCGCCGCCGCCCACCCGCCGAGCCGCCGGGCGGCCCACACGCAGTACGGGGTCAGGGCGGTCACCACCGCGTACACCCCGACGAACCAGAGCGGCTGGATCACCAGCGTCGCCCCGGTCCGCAGCGTGGCCTCCGGCACCCCGGCCGCGTACAGCACCGGCGCCGCCAGCGCCCACACCGCCGTCACCCCGAGCACCGGCCGCCCCAGCCGCACCATCCGCCCCTTGAGCCAGGCCCCGGTCGAGCCGGTGCGGCGGTGGAAGGAGAGCACCGAGGCGTAGCCGCCGACGAGGAAGAAGATGCCGAGCATCTGCAGCACCCAGCTCGCCGGGGCCAGAGCGCCGAAGGAGGATAGCGGGCTGGCGTTGTGCAGCCCGCCCTCCGGGTCGAGGGTGAACCCGCCGAGCAGCCAGTGCCCGGTCGGCACCGCGAGCAGCGCGAGGGCGCGCAGCCCGTCGACGGCCCGGTCGCGATGCGCGGGCGTCCTGCGCTCGATCCGTTCGGCGACTTCCCTGACCCGGCTCGTCACGCTCATCGGACGTCTCCCTTCGCGATCGCGGCGAAGGCCGCCAGGGACTGGGTTCCGGGGGCGAAGTAGCCGGTGTGGCCGACCACGTCGGCGGCGGGGATCCGGCGGGCGCCGAAGGCCGGGGAGGTGGGGTCGGCTCCGTGCCCGATCCCCGCGAACTCGACGTTGGGCACGTTGGCGATCCAGTCCGACGGACCGCGGGCCGCCCAGACGCGGGCACCCGTACGCAGGCCCGCCGCGCTGTCCGCACGCATCCCGGGGGAGCCGAACGCCACGATGTCGGTGGCGTCGGTGTGCCGGGCCGCGATACCGCAGACCACCGAGCCGTAGCTGTGGCAGAACAGCACCGGGTCGGGCACTCCGACCGCGTCGAGGCCCGCCGTGAACCGGGCCAGCCGCACCGCGCCCGCCTCCGCGAGCCGGCCGTCCGCCGCGTCCAGGCCCACCCCGACCGGAGTCGTGTAGCCGGTCCACGCGATGACCGCCGTGGCCCCGCCCGCCGCCGCCCGCAGCGCCCGGGCCATGCCGGCCGGACCGGTGTCGGGCTTGCGCGGGGCGTCGTGGGAGGCGGCGTCGTTGTCCGACCCCGGCACGATCACCGAGACGTGCTCCGCGCGCTCCAGGTCCCCGAACACCTCGGCGACCTGACCCCGCCCCCGCGGGTCGAACGCGAGGATCTGCCGACCGGGCGAGGCGAGCGAGCCGTACCGGCCCTCACCGGTGGCGATGACGGCCTGCCGATTGGCCTCGTACCGCAGCGCGACCGGACCCCCGTCCAGATTGCCGACCACGAGCGGGTGACTCCGTACGAGCTCCCGCCGCACGGCTTCGTCGAGCCCGGCGAAGAACCGTGCCACCTCATCCGGTGTGGCCCGCGCCGGATCGGGCAGCGCCCGCCCGGCCACCGCATCGGCCCGCCAGGCGGCGGCCCCGGGCGGCGGCCCGGTGACGGCCCGCTGACTGTCGCCGGAAGCCCACCCGGCGGTCCCCACGACAACGCCCCCCGCGAGCACGACCGCGGCCAACGTCCTTCCGAAGCGGCGCATGCCCCTTCTCCTCTCCTCGCAACGAGGAGGAAGGTAAGAACGAGGTACCCGACAACACGTCGCACCCAGGAGCCAACTACCAGGTCATACCCGAGTAGGGGGTGGAGGAGCCGGAGTCTTTATCCTTGCCTTTCCCCGGGTTTCCTTAGCCTTCTGTCCCCCCTGTGTCCCCCGCGTCCCCCCACAACGCACCCACAGCACGGGTGGGGCTTTCCGCAGCTCAGGTCTCTCTGCCTGAACTGCGAAGACTCGTTGAAGTGACCGGCGCACTCAGTTCGCGACTCTTTGGAGACAGGGGCGCGATCCGGCTCTCATACGCGCAGGATCATGCGTTGCTGGCCGGGGTCCCACACGCACTCGGTGTACAGCCGGTTCAGGTCGGGCTCGGCGCCTTCGTCGTCGGCGTTGCACGGTTCTCTGAAGCCGTCGACGGGCTGGTAGTAGAAGCCGTACTCCTCGCACTCCTCCTCGCCGGGCCAGCGCCCGGTCCAGAGGGTGAGGCAGATCGTGCTGGGGTGTTGGCAGCCGCTGCGTTGGAATCCGGTGAAGGCGCAGCGGGCGAGGTCGCACCAGTTGGTGTGGAGGTTGCCGGGGTGGGCGTGGCACTTGGGGCAGGTGTCGCTGTTCTTGGGGTTGGTTGGTGCTTCAGGGTCGGGTGTGAGCTGAAGTCGGCCGAGCCAGAGGTTCTTGAGGTAGTGGTCGAGTTCCTTGCCGTCGGCGATGGAGTGGAGTCCGAGGGTGCGGTGGAGGAATTCGCGGAGGAGGCGGGTGGGAAGCTGGCCGAGTGCCCAGTGGAGGGTGAGGGCCCCGTTCTTGTGGCGGGTGATCCAGCGGGTGCGTGCGCGCCAGGACACGGTGAGGGGCGTGTCCGGATTGGTGGTGAGTTGAGTGATTTGGTGGCCGTGGTTTTCCAGCCAAGTTCTCGTCGCGTTGCTGTAGAAGGTGATGAGGGTTCGTCGTGCATCGTCCTGGTTTGTGGCCGCGTGCTGGTGGAGGTCGATGATGGGGCCGAGGTCGGGGTGGGTGTAGGCGTTGGCGGGGCTTGCGCCGGGGTCTCGGCGGATGATGCGGAGGGTGTGGGGGCGGCCGAAGAGGGGGAACTGCTCACCATCCTCGATGACCTTCATTGGGTTCTCGAGTGTGGTCTCGCACAGGTGGGTGAGCTGTCGGTATATCCAGCGGCGGCGGCGGGTGACGAGGTCGCGGGCTTCTTCGTCGGTGGTGGTGTGGGGGCCTCGGACGATGATGTTGCCGGTGCTGGCGACGTCGAGTTCGAGGCTGGTTCGATTGCTGGTCTTGATGGTGATGCCGACGTCGTTGGCGGTGATGTTGCGTTCGTGGATATAGGCCACTGTGCGTGTCTCTTTCCCTTGATTCTTATATCTAGATTCTACTATGTATGGGGAGGGGGTCAACTGCGATGAAGACCAGCAAGGGGCTGGTGACGAGCCCGGCGGGGGGGGGGCGGGCGTGCGCCCGCCCCAGCCCGGAGTGGCGGGGACGCCGAAGTGGGAAGGCGCGGGAGAAGTATGAATAGGACCGCCCCACAGCCGAGGCCACCCCCCACAACCAGGAACAAA
>NZ_JBHWBP010000059.1:0-32722 GCF_042735575.1 Streptomyces sp. NPDC059564
TGGTGGGCTGCTTCTGTTGTTTTTAAGAGACAGCGTGTGGGCCTGTGGCCGGTGGGGGGCGGAATGGGGGGGCCGCCGCACAACCGCGGCGGCCGCCCCTCGGCATGTCCGGGTCAGTCAACCCAGCGCCCGCTCCGGGAGGGAGTCCCCGGTCCGGATCTCCCCCGTCCGGGTTGGACGATTCCCCCTCAGGGGTGAGTGGTGAGGCGTGTCGTGTGCGTGTCCGGATCGGATGCGGTAGGTCAGCCCGCGGTCGCCGGAGGCAGGGCGGCGGCCACCTCGGCCGCCCGGGCGTACGGATCGCCGCTCGGCGTGGCCGACGGGCGGGTGGTGCGCCGCGCCCACTCCTCCTCGTACGCGTGCCAGTCGATCTCCCGGGGTGCGGCCCGCCGCACCAGCGCCTCCTCCAGGGTGGCGAAGTAGACCCTCCACCGCTCGGCGTAGAACTCCGAGACCAGACCGCTCCATTCGCGGTTCGCGTAGTCGTGCAGGAAGCCGCCCTCGCTGGTGCCGCGGCGCCCCCACACGCTGAGGATCGAGCGCGCGTCGTACTCGTAGCGGTCCTTCTCCGCCTCGGTGCCGCCCCAGGAGCGCGCGGCGTCGAGCCAGCGGCCGAGCAGGAAGTTCGGGTCGGTGCCGGTGAGGGCGTCCAACCGCCTTTCCCCGTCGGCCCATTGGTCCGTCAGTTCGCGCAGCCGCGGCAGGTCCTTCGCCTCGTACGCCGCCTTGATCTGCGGCAGCAGCACCCGCGAGTGGTTGGCCAGGGCCTGCCGGGCGGTGTCCACCAGGTCGAACCGGTAGGCGCTGGAGGAGCGCAGTTCCGGAGCGACCTTCAGCAGGTGGTCCAGGGCCCGGCGGACCGAACCCGCCTGGTAGCGCATCGACTTGGGGCTCCAGTACGCCGCCCCGGCCGCCGTCAGCCCCGGCCGGGCGGTGAACAGGCTGTCCTGGGACTCCGACCACAGCCCCGAGGAGGTGCTGTACGGCCCCTTGCGCAGCTCCTCCCAGGCGGCGGCGGCCTGCGGGTCGGGCCGTCCGTAGCGGCGGGCCGCGAAGGAGGCGAACCAGGCCCGCTGGTCGATCGGTTCCGGCTCCCAGGCGAGGTCGGTGAACAGGTCGAAGGCCGCCGGGTTGGTCCCGGTCGCCTCTGGCAGGTACGCGGTCCCGGCCAGCGCGCTGCCGGCCTTGGCGCGCCAGGCGCCGAACCGGTCCAGCCACACCGAGGTGTTGGCGCCGATCGTGGTGTGCCCGCCGAAGTTGTAGATGCTGCCCATGGCGTACGGGACCCCGCCCCAACGGGTTTCCCGGTCGAGGCGGTTGTAGCGGTCGGACAGCCCGTCCAGGATCAGCAGCTTCGAGGTGTCCACCCCGGCGAGCAGCTCCGGCGTGGGGTCGTCCTGCCAGCCCAGCACCGCCCACAGCGCCCCCGGATGGGCGGCGTGCAGGGCGCCCTGGATGGCCCGGGCGGCGGCCTTCACGTCGACGGTGCCGGTCTGGCCGCCCTCGTGCAGCGGGCTCATCCGGTACATCGCGCTGTCCCCGAACACCGCGCGCTGCTCGGCGTAGTACGCGGCCGCGAGCCGCCCGAACACCGGGGAGGCGGGGTCCAGCCAGTCGGGGCGGTCGAAGCCGGCCCAGTCGCCCTGCGGCACCGTGGCCGCGCCGGGGTTGCGGGCGGCGAACTCCGGGGGCACCGTGCCGAAGTAGCCCGGCAGCACCGGGGTCATGCCGAGCCCGCGCAGCTGCTCGGCGATGCGCCCGCCCAGCGCGGCGCGTTCGCGCATCAGCCGCTCGGTGACCGGGCCGCCGAAGCCGCTCAGGTTCTGCAGCAGCCACCAGCTCTGGTGCGCGGGGCCGGGGATCCACTCGCGCAGCTCGGCACCGGAGTAGCCGAAGCCCTGGAGCGCGCGGTAGTACGGGTATTCGGCGCCGACCTGCACGAAGACCTCGTTGACCCCGTGCAGGGCGAGCAGGTCGATCTGCCGCTGGTGCTCCTCGAAGGAGCGGTACGGGCCCGCGTACCCGTCGTCGGTGTCGTTGAGGGCGTACCGGTGCGGGACGAGCGCGCCGCGGGTGACCGGCCGGGGCACCGCGGGGAGGGTCGCCGGGAGCGCCCCCAGGCTGTCGCCCGGCCAGCCGATGTCGACGCCGGCGACGTGCTGGAGGTACCAGCCGACGCCGGTGAGCAGGGTGGCGCCGGTGGAGCCGCGTACGGTGACGGCGCCGGCGGTGCCGGAGACGGTGAAGGTGTCCGCGCCGGCCGCCGCGTCGGGGACGAGCGTGAACTGCCCGGCGTGCCGGGGCAGCAGCCGCTGCAGCGCGGCCCGCGCGGGCCCGGCGTCGAAGGTCCGGGGTGCCCCGGCCGGGGCCGCCGGGCGGGGCTGGGGCACGGCACCGCGCACCACGGCGGAGTCGGACGCGGCAGCCCCGGGCGCCGCGCCCGTGCCGGTCAGGGTCAGGAGTACGGCGGCCAGCGCGGGCAGCACGGGCCGGACCCCGCGGCGGGCGCGGGGCGGGGGGATCTTCGTCATCAGCGCTCCGTCAGACCGGAAGGGACCAGACCTGGTCGGCCTGGTGGTCGCCGCAAGGGGCCAGCCGCAGCCGCTCGGCCGGGGCGTCGGGGGTAGCGGATGCGGCCGGGGCGGTCAGGCACTGCCCGCTCGTCTCCTCGACCAGCGCCCCGTCGCGGCGGTGGCGCCAGCTCTGCCCCGCCTGCCGTCCGGGTGCGCAGTCGGCCAGTTCCACCGCACCGCCCCCGCCCGCCGTGAGGCACTCCCCGGCCAGCCGCAGCCGTCCGCCGCCGCCCAGGGTCCAGCGCTGGTCGGCTCCGGCGGTGCAGGCCGCGAGGACGACCGCGCCGGCGCCGGTGGTGTTGGCCCCGTCGGCGCACCGGGCGCCGAGGCCGTTGATCTGCCCGGTGGGCACGGCCTCGGCGCAGCCGTGCGGGGTGAGCCGCCAGACCGCCGTGTCGTGCGCGGCGAGCCGCCCGGTCAGGGCGTCGGAGACCTCCGCGGTCCGCCCGTTCCACAGGTCCTCGGCATCGACCGTGCAGGCGTGCAGCCCGATGTCGGCCAGCGGCACCGAGACGTCCCGGGCGCTGCCCGAGCGGTTGAGCACGGCCACCGCGCGGCCACCGCCCGCCAGCGGCCGGGCCAGCACCTCGAAGGTGGCGTTGGAGGAGACGACCGCGCCCTGCCGGCCCAACGGGTCCTGGTCCAGGGCGATCAGGCCGGTGTTGCCGAGGGCCGCGAGGCCTCCCGGGCTCAGCTGCGACACCTGGGAGGACAGGATGAAGGGGGCCGCCATCATCGCCCACAGCCCGACCTGGCTGCGGCTCTCCGCGTCCGTCAGCCCGGGGGCGCCCGCGATCAGGAAGTCGGGGTCGTTCCAGTTCCCGGGCCCGGCGTAGCGGCCGAGCCACCGGTTGTACCCGTAGTTGCCGAGGACCGAGCTCCACCGGGAGGTGTCGGGGGCGGCCGCCTTGTACACCTTGATGTCGCGGCCCTCGCGCCACAGCTGGCCGGTCTCGCCGACCCAGTCGAGCACCTTGTGCCAGTCGGCGCCGCCCCACTCGCCCTGCTGGAAGTAGGCGGGCGCGGAGGCCGACAGCACCATGGGCCGCCCGCTGTCGCGCAGCGCCCGGGCGACGGAGTTGTACGCGTCCCGGTAGGCCTCCTCCTTCGTCCTGCCCGGCGGCACCCACAGGTTGCAGCCGTCCATCTTCACGTAGTCCACGTTCCAGGACGCGAACTGCCGTGCGTCGCGGGCGTAGTGGTCCTCGCCGCCGCCCTCGGGAGCGCCGCTGCCGGGGTAGCGCTCGCAGGTGAGGGAGCCGGCGTCCTCGTAGATGCCGAACTTCAGCCCCTTGGCGTGCAGGTACTCGCCGAGCCAGGCCATGCCGTGCGGGAACTTCTCCGTGTCGGTGACCAGAGCGCCGTTCGCGTCGCGCTCCTTGCGCATCCAGCAGTCGTCGACGGTCACCGTGTCGTAGCCCTTGGCGGCGAGGCCGCTGGACACGAGCGCGTCGGCGTTGGCGACCACCGTGGCCTCGTCGATGTCGCACATGTAGTGCGCCCAGTTGTTCCATCCCATGGGCGGGGTGAGGGCGAGCGGGGTGTCCCAGGTGGCCGTCGGCTCCGCCGCCGCCGGGGCGGGACAGAGCGCGAGGGCGAGCAGGGCGGCCGCGGTCAGGCAGGGGAGCGACGCACGCAGGCGAGGCGGCACGGGGTCTCCTTGACGTGGTGGCGTACCGGCGGGGGCATTCGTGCGCCCAGTGCAGCGGTGCGACTACCCGCTGTCAACATAAGTCGATGGTTATGAATCAATGACCAGCAATATGGGTGTAGTCGGGGACCGCCACGCAGTCGATACGCTGTATGTGCCACTGGCTGATACGCTGTATCTCATGCCGAGGAGATCCACAGCCCTGGACCGGGCCACACCGGAGGCCATCGCCGTCGCCGCCCTGCGCCTCATCGACGAGGAAGGCCCCGGCGCGCTCAGCTTCCGCGCCCTCGCCGACCGCCTCGACGTCTCCCACGCCACCGTCCAGCGCCGCTGCACCGACCTCGCCGGCCTGCTGGACCTGTGCACCGAGCACCTCGCCGGCCAACTCCCCGAGATCCCGGCCGGCACCGACTGGGCCGAGGCCGCCGAGCGGCGGTTCGGCGCGCTCTACCGGCTGCTCACCGCCCACCCCGGACTGCTCGTCCTGCGCGGCGGCCGCCCCTGGCTCGGCCGCCAGCTGCTGGCCCGCCTCGTCGAACCCGCCCTCGCCGACAGCGTCGCCGCCGGGATGGGCCCCACCGAGGCCATGACCGTCTACCGCCGCATGTACCTGCTCACCCTGGGCAGCGCCGCCTTCGTCGACCACCGCGACCCGGCCGCGGCCACGGCCGCCTCCCGCGCCGCCCTCGCCGCCCTGGACCCCGCCGAGTTCCCGGTGCTCTCCGGCGCGCTGGCCGACGTACTGCCCCCGCTGACCGACCACGAGGTGTACTACGGCGCCCTGCGCCAGCTCATCGACGCCGCCCGGCCCACCGCCTGAAAGGCAGTCCGACCATGGAACAGCAGCTCGACCACGCCGCCGTCCACGCCGCCGCCCGCCGGATAGCGGGGACGATCCGCCCCGCCGCCGTCGTGCCCGCCGCCGAAGGCGTCTGGTACGCCCTGGAGTACCTCCAGCACACCGGCTCGTTCAAGGCCCGCGGCGCGCACAACTTCCTCGCCGCCCACCGCGAGAGCGCCACCCTCCCCGCCGCCGGGGTCACCATCGCCTCCGGCGGCAACGCGGGCCTCGCCTGCGCCTGGGCGGCCCGCGCGCACGGCGTGCCCGCCACCGTGTTCCTCCCCGCCAACGCGCCGCGCGTCAAGGTGGAACGGCTGCGCGGCTACGGCGCCGACGTACGCCTCGTCGGCGACCGGTACGCCGAAGCGCTGGCCGCCTGCCGGGAGTTCGCCGCGGACAGCGGGGCCCTGAGCAGCCACGCCTACGACAACCCCCTCATCGCGGCGGGCGCCGGAACGCTCCTGGAGGAGATCCGGTCCGCCCTGCCCGGCCTGGACACCGTCGTCGTCGCGGTCGGCGGCGGCGGCCTGTTCGCGGGCGTCGCCACCGCCGCGCGCGCACACGGCGTACGGGTGGTCGCGGCCGAGCCGGAGCACTGCCGCGCCCTGAACGCCGCCCTGGAGGCGGGCCGTCCGGTCGACGTCCCCGTCGTCTCCGTGGCCGCCGACTCCCTCGGCGCCACCCGGGTCTCCGCCGACGCCCTGGCCGCCGCCCGCGCCGGGAACGCCACCTCGGTCCTCGTCCCGGACGAGGCGATCACCGCCGCCCGCCGGGCCCTGTGGGAGGAGCACCGCATCGTCGTCGAGAACGGAGCGGCCACCGCCCTCGCCGCCCTGCGCACCGCACCGGAGCCGCTCGGCGAACGGGTCGCCGTCGTCCTCTGCGGCGCCAACACCGACCCGGGCGACCTCTGATCAGCACGGGAGCCCGATCAGGCCCCAGCCCCGCGCCCCGGCGCCCGCGACCACCTCGCCCCACTCGCGCAGCAGCGCGGCGTTGGCGTCGAAGGTGCGGGGCCGGCCCGCCCAGCCGGCGCACTCGGCGTCGAAGGCCTCGCGCAGCTCCTCCAGCCGGGGCGCCGCCAGTTCCCAGGCGTGGACGAGCGCCGGCACCTCGTCCGGCGCGCGCAGCATCAGGACCTGTGGCCGCCAGGGGGCGGCGTCCTCCGGAAAGCCGCCCGCGGCCGGCGGCTCGTCATCCGTCTCCGCCGGGCCGTCCGGACCGTCCCACACCAGGCCGCCCAGGAACCGGTCGAGGGCGCCCCGCAGCCCGGGTGCCGCCGATGCCCTCATGTCGTCCCAGGCGTTGGCCAGCTGGAAGTGCCAGCTGTACGAACCGGTGGTCCCGAAGAACCGGTACTCGGCACACCAGGAGACCTGCCGCGGCCATGCCCAGCCGCCCCGCACCGCCGCGTCGGCGTCATAGCAGGCGTCGCAGCAGAAGTACGGGTGCACGACATCGGTCACCGCGTCCAGCCGCCCGTCCGCCGGTATCCGGGCCAGCTGTTCCCAGTCGGCCATGACCACGGTGATGTCCAGTCCCATCGGCGCAGGCTAACAACCCCCGCCGCGCCGGTCCTAGGCCGTTTCCCGCTCGTCGCGGACGACGACCACCGTGCTGGTGGCGTACTGGACGACCTGCTGGCTCACCGAGCCCAGCAGGGACCCCTTGATCCCGCCGTAGCCGCGGGTGCCGACCACCGTCAGATCCGCCTCCCGGGAGGCCTCCACCAGCACCTGGGCCGGGGGGCCCTGTTCGACGCGGCGGAAGACCGGGACGCCGGGCGAGGTGCCGACCGCCTCGGCGACGGTGTCCGCCAGCCGCTGCCGCGCCCCCTCCTCGGCGGACACCAGCGTTGCCTGCTCCACCGTGCCCACGGCGAAGGGGTTGGTGTTCCACTGCCAGCTCATGACGGCGTGCACCCGGCTCCCGGTCGCCTTGGCCTGGCCCACGGCCCAGCGCAGCGCTTCCTTCGAATGGTCCGAACCGTCCACGCCGACGACGATCAGGGGCTCGACGGTCTCACTCACGATGGTTCCTCTCGGTTCGTCCGGATCGTCCTTCCCTCCCTGTATACACGGAGGCGGGGGTCCGGCCTCGAACGACGATCGTTGCGGCGGCCGAAGACTTTAGGGGACAGCGCGCACGGCCCGCCCCCTGCGAAGGTCGCAAGCGTTCACACGGAACGCGACGGCACGGAGGAATAGGGCGATGGCTCAGCGCAAGGGATGTCTGATCGGCTGCGGAGTCGCGCTGGTGGTGGGGATCGGGGCCGTCGTCGCGCTGCTCTTCGGCTTCACGAAGGTCATGGACATAGCCGACAAGACCCTGGTCGACCCCAAGGTCTACGCGGAGGTCCGCGTCGGCGACCCCGAGGCCGAGGTCAGGGCGAAGCTCCCCTCGGGCGAGACCTTCGTCAAGGACGCCCTCAAGGAGGGCGGCCCGGCCGAGCCCGCGGGCAGCATGTGTGCCTGGTACGTCTCCACCGCGGACAGCGGCAACGACGTGCTGCGCTTCTGCTTCAAGGACAGCAAGCTCGCGGACAAGGCCGAGTACCGCATGAAGTAGCCCCGGCCGGAGGCCTCACCCGCCTCCCGGCCGGCCGTCCAGCCGCGCGGCGGAGCGCGCCAGCCCGTCGGCGGCCGTGTGGCACCGCAGGGCCAGCTCGTCCACGCGGGCGCGGAAGGCGTCCGCCTGCGCGCCCTTCCAGTCGAGCCGGTCGCAGGCGCCGCGCAGCCGCTCGGCGCGCTCGCGCAGCGCGGCGGCGTGGGTGCGCAGGCCCGCCGCCGGGTCCGGCCGGTACGGATCCCCGGCCGGGCGGACGGTACGCCCGCTCACGCGCGCTCCTTCCAGGGGGCGAAGGCGTTCGTCACCCCGGCCAGCGCGGGCGCCAGTTCGGGGTGGTGCCGCAGCAGCACCGTGACCATCGAGTTCCGGTCGATCCAGCGCAGCCCCTCCGCCGTGTACACCTCCGGCCGGTAGTCGGTCGTGAAGAAGCGGTCGCTCTTCAGGCGCCGGCTGGCCATCAGGATGAAGATCCTGAAGAGGGTGTCGCTGAACCCGAAGCCCGCCGGGCGGGGTTCGGCGAGGTTCCCGACCAGCGTGTCGACCCGGTCGAGCCGGCCGTCGTAGAGCTCCCGCAGCAGCGGCGTGTCGCCCGGGTGGCCGCCGGTGAGCTCCTCGAAGGAGGTGACCGGACGCTTGCGCAGCATCTGCCGGTAGGCGTTGTAGCGGGGGATGCCGCGTTCGCGGTCGCGCAGGATGTCCACCGTGCCGAGGTCGACGTGCTCGCCCGACAGGCGCTTGAGGTTCCTCAGCGCGTCCGGGTGGTTGTGCAGGACCAGGGCGCCGGGGTGCGAGACGCCGAAGGTGTAGAGCAGGTCGCTCATCCCGTAGGCGTCGACCGAGGTCCGGGTGGTGGCCCCCTGCATGTCGTCGAAGCCGATGACCTCACGCGCGGCGCCGCGCCGGTGGTCGCGGACGGTGATCTCGTCGGGGATCAGGGGGTGCAGCCGGTACGCCGAGACGAACTCCTCCGTCATCGAGAACGGCGCGGCGTGGTGGTCGGTCCGCGAGCCGAGGATCCCGCTCAGAGCCTCGCCGCCGATCCGGCCGAACCGCTGCGTGATCCAACGCGGCAGCAGACCGTGCCAGTTGGCGTTCATCGAGTGCTGGAGCAGCGGGGTGTCGAGGATCCCCGGGGTCCACTCCACCGTGTGGATCTTCGCCATGAGGGCGGTGTTGACCAGCCGGGCCGTGTGGAAGAGCCGCTCGTCGTCCCAGGTGGGATGGTGCGAACGGACCAGGTCGCAGATGGAGTTGTGCTCCTTGGCGAAGAGCGTGTGCAGCAGCGACAGGCCGGCCCAGTAGTCGCTGTTCATGCCGGTGGCGTCCAGGCACGCCATGCCCGGTCGCGGATCGGTGGGCAGCCGGCCGTCGTCGAGGATCAGGTGGCCGTGCTCCCCGGTGCGCAGCGAGCGGCAGCGGGCCTCGTCCGAGCCGTAGATCTGCGAACCGTCCCACCAGTGGGTGACCGTGTTCTCGTACGTCGGCGGCGCGTCCGGGGTGCTGTGGGCGACCGGGTCGGGGCGGGTGCGGTTCACCCGCATCGGGCAGCCGCCGCCCTGTTCGGCCCAGTCGTCGTCCGCGGCGAGCGGGACGGTGAACGGCTCCGCCTCCTCGTTGTCCCCGTGGTTGGCCCATCCGTGGTTCTGGAACTGGATCCACGCAGCGGCCAGCAGGTTCAGCGTCGGCGCCGGGACGAAGCCCCGCCGGGCCAGCAGCTGCCGGCTCACCTCGCGCGGGCTGGGCGCCATCAGCTCTGCCTCGTCGTCGGGGAAGGCCATGTGCAGCGGCGCGTTGCGGTCGAGCCGGGTGCCCACCCGGCCCATGTCCACGTCGTACGGGTCGTAGCCCGAGCCGTCGTACGAGCGGTACGGCGCCGGCCGGGCGGTGGGGCGCCGCTCGCGTTCGCCGCCCGCGCCGAAGGTGTCGTGCAGGTTGTGCCGGCGCAGGTCCTCGCGGAGCACCGCCAGGTTCAACAGGCCGATCGGGCCCGGCAGTTCATGCCATTCGAGGGTGCGGTTGAGCCGGGCGAAGGCCGCGGACTCCAGTCGCTCCACGAGGCCGGGCGGCCCGTACGGCTCGGGCGGCGCCGCCGTCCGGCGGGCCTGTTCGGGCAACGGCGGCCCGCCGTCCGCGGTCCCGGCCCGCTCGGACGGCCGCGGCGGAGCCTGCGGAGGGGTCTGGGGGGTGGTGTCGGTCATGGGGGTCCTCAGCGGTCGTGGAGGGTGAAGAGGTGCGTGCCGGTGACCCGGCCGCGGAAGGGGGCGAGTTCGGAGTCGACGTGCGCCCGTGCGTGCGGGACGTCGTGTTCGAGGTTGTGCGCGTACCGCTCGGCGGCGTGGCACAGGGGGAAGGCATGGGTGTCGTCGGCCCAGGCGAACTCGGTGAACCCGGCGGGCGGGGCGTACGGGGAGACCGCCGAACGCCCCTCCAGGCTGGGCACGATGTCGTGCTCGTTGACCAGCGACACCACCCGCGTCCGCGGATCGGCGGCCTGTTTGCGGTCGACGGGCGAACCGACCGCGATCACGTGGGTGACCGTGTACAGCGCGTTGAAGTCCCGGCTCGACGCCAGGTTCATGGCGGTGAGCCCGCCCAGGCTGTGGCCGACCAGCGCCACCTCCGTGCCGGAGGGGACCAGCCGGCGCATCGCCTTGACCACCGCCCGGGTGTACGGGGTTTCGGCGGCGGCCACCGCGTCGATGGCGCCCACCAGGTCCTGCGGACCGTCCGCGTTGAACCCGCGCCCCATGCCCGCCAGTTGGATCACGTACCGGCCCACGCCGTCCGGGCCGGTCACCTGCTGGGCGAGCAGCAGGCCGCCGGTGCCCAGGCGCCCGATGTTGCGGACGTAGCCCACGATCGTGCCGGAGGTGTCGAGGCCCTCCAGCAGCTCCGCCGACGGAGTGTGCGGTTCGGCCCGTCCCGCGCCCCGGTCCAGCAACGACCAGACCCTGGCGCCGACGCCCAGGAAGTAGTCCGAGGTCAGGGGCCGGCCGGTGGCGATCTGCCAGCCCGCCTCGTCGTTGAAGGGGTTCTCGTCGGTCAGCGCGTTCCAGGCCATGATGTCGGCGAAGGACGGTGCCAGCAGCGCCAGGGCGTACTCGGCGCCCTTCTCCGTGAGCAGCCCCTTGAACACCCGTACCGCCTCGGCCTGCCGGTCCTCGTCGATGGCACGCAGCACCCTCGACGTGGTCGGGTTCTCCAGCAGCTCCGGGTGGCGCACCGACGCCGCCCGGATCCGGGCCTTCAGACCCTCGACGGCCAGCGTCACCGCCAGGCTCTCCCTGCTGGTCAGTACCCCGGCCAGCCAGAGCGCCCCCGCCAACGGGTGACGCCCCAGCGGGGCCCACCCGAAGCCCCGGGGATCCGTCAGGGCGGCGAGCAGGGCGCGCCGGGCGCCGCCGCCGGCCGATGGCGGTCGCGGGTCCAGGGCGACGCGGGAGGCGTAGCGGGCCGCCTCGCGCACGGCGTCGGCGGCCTCGGCCAGCTCACGGCAGACCTCGTGGAGCGAGGCGACGTCCGGCTCGGTGACGGACGGGACGGCTGGAGACATGACACTCCATCTTCGGGAGCCCGATTGGCCTCCGGGATCCCGGAGGCCTGACGCACGGGTCGTTTCAGCGGCGGGTGAGGCGCAGCCGCAGGGCGGCCGTGTCGAGGGTCCCGGGCAGGGGGCGCGCCACGTCGAGGGACGGGCGGGCCGCGGTGATGCGGTGGCCGCGCAGCACCTCGGCGCAGACCAGGGAGGTCAGCAGCAGGGCGACGTGCTCGCCCGGGCAGCGGGCGCCGCCGTGGCTGAACGGCGCCACCCGGGTGTCCCCGTGCGCGTCCGGGGCCAGCCAGCGGGCCGGCGAGAAGAGGTGCCCGCCGTCCACCTGTCCGGGGTCGCGCTGGTGGAAGCCCATGGGCACGAGGATGTTGGTCCCCGCCGGATAGCGCACCCCGTGCCACTCGGTCTCCGTACGGGTGACCCGTACCAGGTCCGGGACGATCGGATACAGCCGGACCGATTCCTCCAGGCAGGCCCGCAGCCGCGGCAGGCCCGCGGTCCCGGCCGCCGCATCGGCGTGGGCCGCCTCCTGCTCCGCCGGGTGGTGCGCCAGCAGGAAGAGGGTGCGCAGGACCACCGGCGCGGCGAGGTCGATGCCCAGCAGCCAGTGATGGGTCTGCCCGAGCGGGTCCGTGCCCTCGGGCGAGGGCTCGCTCAGCGCGCGGGCCGCCAGGGTGTGGGCGGGCGCCTCGGCCGCGTACTGCGCGATCCGGGCCTCCACCTCGCGGTAGAGCGCCTTCGCGGCTTCCGGACGCCGGCGGCCCATCCAGTTGGCCTGGCCGCGCAGGGTCGCGAGCCGGTCGGACAGTTCCTGGTCCTCGGCGGCCCGGTCGCCGAGGACCACCCGCCGCGAGATGCGGGTCATGGCCGTCCAGAACTGCGGGAAACCGACGACGCTCCGCTCGGTGAGCCGCCGGCACTCCTCCTCGACGACGGTCCGGAACTCCGTGCAGGAGGGGTGGACGGGCCGGTCGGCGGCGAGGGCGTGGTCGTTGACCTTCCGCCGGTCCTCGCGCACGGACCCGTGCGAGCAGATCACGCCGGTGGGCTCGAACACCGACAGACTGTTGTACTTGTCCTCCGCGTCCATCGCGAGCGTGGACACCGGCTCCTCGAAGAACCGCTCGATGTCCGCCTGGTCGAGCAGGACGAGCATCTCGCCGGAGAGCGCCCGCACCATGACCGGCGCGCCGCCGTGCCGGGCCTTCATCGCGCGGAGCGTCGCGTTCGACCAGGCGGCCTGGTTCACGCGGGAGTACAGGGCCAGCACCCCGAACCTCGGGTTGGCGACGCCCCGGACGAAGACGGGCAGGGTGTGGGTGGCGACGAAGCGGACGGTCTCCGCCAGTCCCGCCCGGACGGGAGGCCGCGGGGAGGGTGCGGAGGGCGTGGTGCTCTGCCGGGTATCGGTGGACTGGGTCATGCCGTGACCACCTTTCCGGGGTTGAGGAGGTTCTTCGGGTCGAAGAGCCGCTTCAGGCCGCGCTGCACCTCCAGGGAGACGGGGCCCAGTTCGCGTTCCAGCCACTCCCGCTTGAGGGTGCCGATGCCGTGCTCGCCGGTGGTCGTACCGCCGAGGGCCAGGCCGGCGGCCATGATGTCGTCGTACGCGGACCGGGCGCGGGCCAGCTCGTCGGGGTCGGTCTCGTCGAAGACGACGGTGGGGTGCAGATTGCCGTCACCGGCGTGGCCGAGGGTGAAGATCCGGAGCCGGTGGTGCTCGGCGATCTTCTCGATCTGCCCGATCAGCTCCGGGAGTTCGGAGCGCGGCACCGCCACGTCCTCGATGAAGGCGGTGAGCCCGCCGCCCCTGGAGGCCATGTACGCGGCGAGCGCCGGGCTGACCAGGCGGCGCGCCTCGATGATCTCGTGGGCCTCCTCCCCGGTGGCGGCGCTCGCGATGTGCTCGGCCCCGGCCCGCTTGCAGAGCAGCTCCATGGAGGCCAGCTCCGCCGAGGGGTCGGCGCTGTCGCTCTCCACGATCAGGGTCGCGGCGCTCCCGGTGCGCAGCAGCGGATGGCGGCCGAGGTCCACGACGGCCTGGGTGGTGGCCCGGTCGAGGAGTTCCAGCGCGGAGGGGGTGTGCCCGGCGGCGGTGATCGCGGCGACGGCCTCCCCGGCCGCCGTGAGGGAAGGGAACTGGGCGAGGAGGGAGAGGGCCGGCGGCCGGGCGGGCCGCAGGGCGAGCGTGGCGCCGACGACCACGGCCAGGGTGCCCTCGGAGCCGACGATCAGCCGCGTCAGGTCGTATCCGGCGACGCCCTTGACGGTGTCCCGGCCGGTGCGCATGCGGCGGCCGTCGGGCAGGACCAGGTCCAGGCCGAGGACGTAGTCGGCGGTGACCCCGTACTTCACGCAGCAGATGCCGCCCGCGCCGGTGGCGATGTTCCCGCCGAGGGTGCAGCGCTCCCACGAGGCCGGGTCCGGCGGGTACGTCAGCCCGTGCTCGGCGACGGCCTCCGCCAGGCGGCGCGTGGTCACTCCGGGTTCGCAGCGCACCAGCCGGTTGGCCGGGTCCACGGACAGGATGCGGTCCATCGCGGCCGTGGAGAGCACGACGCAGCCGTCGACCGCGTTCGCGGCGCCCGCCAGCCCGGTCCGGGCGCCCTGCGGTACGACCGGGACGTCGAGCGCGTAGGCGGTGCGCATGACGTGCGCGACCTGCTCGGCGGTCCGGGGGACGGCCACGACCGCCGGGGTCCCGTACTCGGAGAAGGGGGCCGAGTCCCGGGAGTGCGCCGCCAGCGCCGCGGGGTCGGTGATCAGGGCCTCGTCGGGGAGCGCGGAGCGGAGCCTCGACAGCAGGAGGGTGGTGTCGGTGGGGAGGGACATGCCGGCCTTCCGGAACGGTGCGGGATGACTGCGGGGCGGCCTCGGGCGGAGGCGGGCTACATCGAGGGGAGTTCGGTGGTGACGGGGACGTCGATGAGCACCGGGCCGTCCTGCTGGAGGGCCGACTCCCGGACGAGCTTGGCCAGTTCGCCCGCGCCGGTCGCCCGGTGGGCGCGTACGCCGTAACCCGTGGCGATGGCGGTGATGTCCAGGCCCGGGATGTCGAGGCCGGGCGCGCCCTGGGCCTGCTCCACCTGGGCGAACCACTGGAGGATCGCGTAGCGCTGGTTGCTCAGCACGACGAAGGTGGCCGGGATCCTGTAGGTGGCGGCGGTCCACAGCGCCTGGACGGCGTAGTGGGTGGAGCCGTCGCCGATCACGCAGACCACGGGCCGGTCCGGGGCGCCGAGCTGCGCGCCGACGGCCGCGGCGAGGCCGAAGCCGAGGCCGCCGCCCGCGGTGAAGAGGAAGGATCCCGGGGTGCTGATCCGGGTCGCGTCGTGGAACTGGCCGAGGTTGGACGGGGATTCGTTGATCCAGAGGGTGTTCTCGGGAGCGCCCTGGGCGATGGCCGACATCGCGGCGAGCGGGGTCAGCGCCCCGTCCACCTCCTGTGAGGACACGGCCCGCTCGATCCGGGGCGACGGGTCCGGGGCGTCCCGTACGGGCAGCTGCGCGAGCAGCGCCCGTACGGTCAGCGCCAGGTCGGCGACCAGCGCGTCCCCGACGGGGGCGCGGGCCGCCTCCTCCGCGTCCCGGGTGATCTGGATCAGCTCGGCGGCCTCGGGCAGGTAGGCGCCGGGGACGTAGGGGTAGTAGCAGAAGACCGGGGCGCCGATGACGAGGACCAGGTCGTGGCCCTCCAGGCAGCGGGAGAGCGGCGCGATGGCCGGCGGCAGCGTCCCCCGGTACTGCGGATGGGACTTGGGGAAGGCGCACCGGCCCTCGGTGGGCGCCGACCACACGGGCAGCCCGGTGCGCTCGGCCAGCGCCACGACCGCGTCCCAGGCCCCGCCGGCGTCCACGTCGTTGCCGACGACGAGGACGGCGCTGCGGGCTCCGGCCAGGCGCGCGGCCAGGTGCCGCACCGCCTCGGCGGAGGGGGCGGCGGCGTGCGTGACCGTACGGGCGGCGGTGCGCTGCGCCGCCCGGTCCTCGGCCTCGTCGACCACCACGTCGAAGTCGTCCATCGGCAGCGAGACGAAGACCGGCCCCTGCGGCGGGGTTTCGGCGATCTGGGCCGCGCGGGCGAGCGCCGGCGCCACGTCCGCCGGGCGCGGGGGCTCGTACGCCCACTTCACGGCGGGCTGGGGCAGCAGGGTCGACTGCGGATTGGCCAGCAGCGCCTCCATGGTGAGCATCGCGCGGACCTGCTGGCCCGCGGTGACCACCATCGGGGTGCGGTTGGCCCGGGCGTTGAGGATCGCGCCCATCGCGTTCCCGGTACCCGGGCCGGTGTGCAGGTTGACCAGGGCGGTGCTGCGGGAGGCGAGGGCGAAGCCGTCGGCCATGCCCACGACGACGGCCTCCTGGAGGCCCAGTACGTAGCGGAAGTCGTCCGGGAACTGCTTGAGCATGGGCAGTTCGGTGGAGCCCGGGTTGCCGAACACCGTGGTCATCCCGCGCGTGCGCAGGACATCCAGAACCGACTCTCGGACCGTGCGCATGGGAGTTCCTTCGCGGAGCAGGTGGAAACAGTGGGTGATCAATGCATCACATTGCGTTGATCAAGGCAAAATCCATGATCCGTACGGGTCGGTCGCCGATGAAGGCCTGCAGTCCGCCCGCTCCGCGTGCTATCGCCTCAGCGGGCGGCCCGCAGGATGTCCTGGCTGGCCTTTTCCGCGAGCACCAGGGTGGGCGCCATGATGAACAGACCGGGGATGCGGGGGAAGGCGGACGCGTCGACCACCCGGACGTTGGCGGTTCCGTGCACGCGGAGCCGGCCGTCCAGGACGGACCCGCGCTTCCCGGCCGGACCGATCGCGGCGGTGCAGGACGCGTGGTGCCCCCACGCCTCCCGCCTGATCCAGGCCGCCAGCTGTGCGTCGGTGCTCACCCGGGGGCCGGGCACCTCCTCGCGCACCGAGTCCAGGAGTCCGGCCTTGGCGTTGATGCTGCGGATCGAGCGGATCGCCTCGATCATGGCGGCCACGTCCGCGTCCCCGCCCCTCCCGTCGTCCATCGAGCGGAAGTTGATCACCGGTCGGCGGGTCGGGTCGTAGGGCGTCGCGGCGGGCATCGGCGAGGCGCGCCATTGCGCCAGGCACGGGTCGTCACGGTCCTGGAAGGTGCACCCCGCGAGGGCGGTGAAGTCGCGGCCCAGGGCGGAGACCACGGAGACCTCGTAACGGTCCTGGAGGTTGGCGCCGACGCCGGGCAGGTCGAGCAGGGGGGTGATGCCGTGCTCCGCCAGGTGGTCCCGGGGGCCGATGCCCGACAGCATCAGCAGCTGCGGCGTGTTGAACGCGCCGCCCGCGACGATGACCTCCCGCGTCACCCGGACGGTGCGCCGCAGCCCCGCCCGTTCGGCGGCGGACCGGGGGACGGCCTCGGGCGACGCCTGGTAGAGGTGCCGGCCGGACAGGTATGCGACTGCCGTCGCGCGCAGTTCACCCTGCCGCTCTTCGAAGACGATCCGCTCGGCGAGCGCGTCCGTGGCGATGGCCAGGTTCCCGGCATGCCGGGACCGTACGTCGAGGAGCCGCTCGCGCACCGCGTGCCGGCGGCCCGCACGGACCGTCATCGGCGTCGCGAAGGCACCCTGGGAGCTCCGGTCCACATTGGCCTTGGAATTGACGTCCGTGTCGAGGGCGGCGGAGACGGGGCCCGACGGCAGCGGTTCGGCCCTGGCGGCGAGGGAGAGCTTGTCCAGGAACGCGTCGCGCAGCGCCAGCAGCAGGCTGGACTCCTCGACCGGCTGCCAGGAGAGCACCTTCTTCCAGTGGGTGCCCGGTGAGCGCCGCCGCCGCGACGGCGGCCGTGGAGGCGAGGAGGGTCCTGCGCCCGTACGCGGGGCCGGACGAGGGGGTAGGGGAAGGGGAGCGGTGATCCATTCGGCCTGCCCACGGTTCCCCCTGCCGGGCGTACGCGCGCCACGCCGGGCCGGGGCCGTGCGGGGCACCCGGTTCACCCCTGGGGGTGGACACGCTCCCGGCCCCGGGCCGGCGCCCCGACCTCGCGCATCCAGTGCCGGTCCGTGCTCCAGCCCAGGAGCCGGCGGGCGCGACCGGCGTCGGAGGTGCCGTCCGGGCCGAAGGAGCCGCCCCCGGCGGCCAGCCGGAGCCCGGCGAGGGCCGGGGCCAGCCGGGCCCGCACGTGCGCGGGCCGGCGTACGGCCTCCGCCTCGATCCAGGCCAGGACTTCCGCCCGCTCCGCCGCGTCGCACAGCGACAGGTGGAACAGCATCTGCCGCCACGCGTACGCCGCGTCCTTGATCGTGGACAGCGGGCGCGGGTTGCCCTCCACCCGCGCCACGAGACGGCACACGGTCTCGAAGCAGTCCCGCGCCGGGCGCGCCCAGCCGGGCGGCGGAGCGATCCCGGCCCGCGCGGCCAGGGTGGCGAGGTTGTGCGTGGTGAGGATCTGGGCCTGCTCGATCACGGTGCCGTTCGCCGCCGTGGACCAGCCCCGCCCGGTGCCCGCCCGCTCCGCGCACAGCGCGGCGAACTCCGGCGCGCTGCGGGCCGGCCGGCCGCGCAGCGCGCCGTCGGCGGCCTGCGCGACCGCCATCCGGCGCACCGCCGCGTAGTCGATGCCGTAGTAGCGCGCGTACAGGCTCCCTTCGAGGAGGTCGGCGGCGATCCGCGCGGCCACCAGGAACTTCGGGCTGAACGTCCCCATGAAGATGTCGGCTGCGAGCTCCTCCACGAACGGCGCGCCCAGCTCCGCCTGCCGGCCCAGCTCGCCCAGCTCCCGTACCAGCGGATTGGGCAGCACGGTGCCCGGGAAGGCGCACACGGCCAGCTCGCCCAGCCTGCGCAGCGCCTCGTGGGCGGGCTCCCGGACCGCCGCGCCGTCGGCCAGGTGGCCGGAGGCGGCCCGGAACCAGGGGAGTTCCCCGATCCGCACCTGGTGCTCCAGGTTGAGCAGCAGCAGGGAGCGCCGCTTGCGGAAGGCGCGGTACGTCGCCGCCATCAGGGTCCGCAGCGGCCCGTCGGCGTACCGCTCGGCGGTCACCGCGGCGACGAGCTGCGGCACCAGCTCGGCCAGCACCTCGGCGGACGGCACCACCCCGCGCTCCACGAGCACCTCCAGCGGGGCGCTGAGCGCGGCGCGGACGGCGGCGGCCACGGCGGGGGGTACCCGCGCGCCCACGGGCAGCCCGGTCTCCCGCGCCTCCTCGGGGCTCACCGGTGCCACGGCGGCCTCCACGTCCGGGATCCCGCCGTCCGCGTCGAGCGGGGCGATCCGGCGCAGCACGAGGACGGCCAGCTCGTGGTGGGCGGGCAGCGCCGCCTGCGCGGCCTGCGCGCGCCGCAGCCGGGTGTGGCCGGGGGAGCCGGGCGCGCCGCGCTTGGCGAGCATCGAGGAGACGGCGACCCGCAGCAGCCCGGCCGGCCGGGGCGCGAGGGTGTGGCCCGCGAGTTCCTCCTCCAGGGCGCGGCGCAGGATCGCGGCGTTCGACTTCGGGTCCAGGTGCTTGGTGCAGCGGGTGTGCGCGGCGGCCAGGGCCGTGTACCGGGCCAGCAGCGCGGCCCCGTCGGCGTGCCAGCGCGCCCCGGGCGCGCCGGGGCCGGCCGCCGCCAGCCGGTGGGCGAGCAGTTCGTCCTCGAAGGGCCGCCAGACGGAGAGGGCCTCGCGCTGGGCCTCGACCCCCGGGTGGGGCCCGCGGCGGGCCAGCGCGGCACCGGCCTCGCCCGCGGTGCGGCGGTGTACGCGGTCCACGGCGGGCGCGGGCCGGCCGGCGGGGCGCGGGGTGAACCGCAGCCGGTCGGCGAACGGGTGGAGTTCCGCGACGAGTTCCGCCGCGGTGTCGACGTCACCCGCGCGCACCAGCCACGCCACCGTCGCCAGCGCGGCCTCCTCCGGCACGTGCACCTCGTAGCAGCCGCTGTCCAGCAGGGACCACAGGCGGCGCAGCCCGTCCTCGGTGAGGGAGTGGGCGAACAGCGCCGACCGGGTCGCCGGTACGCCGGCCAGCCGGGCGGCCTCCTCCTCGTAGGGCAGCAGCGGCCCGCCGGCCGAGGCGGTGCCGGTCGCGAAGCCTCCGGTGACCACCTCGGGGGTGACCCAGGCGGGCAGGGCGGCGACGGGGGTCCGCGATCCGACGGTCAGGGTGCCGTCGGCCATGCCGGACAGCACGTCCCGCCACTGGCGGATCCGGGACCCGGCCCGCTCGCGCGTGGCGGCGTCCTCGTGGGTGAGCGAGGTCCGCAGGGCCCGGGCGAGCCGGCCCGCCGCGTAGGACGGGGAGACGGAGACGGGCGTGGACGGGTCCGGGAGCTGCTGGTCAGCGTGTGCGTTCATGGCCGACGTGGCAGGTTCCGCCCCTGCGCCCCCCGGGAAGCAAGCCCGGTGCTCTGCTGCTGAGCTACACGCCGTCGTTCGAGGACGAACCTAGGCTCCGGACGGGAGTCCGCGCAAAGGGTTTTCGCGGCGGTCGGGATAAAGCGCATTAGTACCGGCCTTCCCGGACCGTCGACAAGAAGTCACATCCTGACCGGCAATCACCTTCGTTATCAAAGCGATACCTCCTCGGGGGAGTTGTGAACTAAAGCGCATCAGCCGAGGTCAACAGGGAAGTCATAGAAGGGTTTCAGTCCCTCGTCGGTCCCTTGTCCCGTTCGGTACCTATCCACCGTCGGCCAGCGGGACTTCCGGACCGTTGACGGGGTCCGGGTTTCCGGACAGCGTGGGGCGGAGCGTTCCGGCAGAGAGGCCGGAACTCTCCCTGAAGGCGGCGACGATGACTCGTTCACAGGTGACCCGCACAAGCCTCGCCACCGTGGTGGCCGGCTCCCTCCTCACCCTCTCCGCGTGCGGCATGAACGGCGGCGCCGGTGACGTGAAACAGGCGGAGAGGACCGGCAGGGTGGCCGGGGAGATCACCTTCCGCACGCTCCAGCTGAAGCCCGCGTACACCGCGTACGTCCAGGGAGTCATCGACTCCTTCGAGCAGAAGTACCCCGAGGCCAAGGTGAAGTGGGAGGACGTCCCCGGCGACGGCTACAACGAGAAGCTCGTCGCCGACGCCCAGGCCGGAGCCCTCCCCGACGTGGTGAACCTGTCCACCGACTCCTTCCAGCTGCTCGGCGACCGCGGCATGCTCGCCGACGTCGCCGCGCTCGACCGGACCGTCGCCAAGGACTACGTCCCCGGCGCCTGGGACCAGTTCAGACTGCCCGGCAAGGGCGAGGGCGTGTACGCGTACCCCTGGTACGTGACTCCCGAGGTCCTCACCTACAACGAGGAGCTCTTCGCGAAGGCGGGCCTCGACGTCGGCAAACCGCCGGTCACCGTCGAGCAGTTCTTCGACTACGCCGAGCAGATCGCCACCCGCTCCGGCGGCCAGTACGCCGCCTTCATGGCCGACCCCAAGGGCAGGCTGCCGGGGGACTGGCAGAAGATGGGCGTCCCGATCCTGAACGCGGCCGGGGACCGCTTCACCTTCGACACCGACAAGGCCGTCGCCTGGGCCGACCGGATGAAGGACCTGTACGCCAAGGGCGCCATGCCCAAGGAGTCCCTCCTGAAGGCCGACGACATCAACCAGCTGTACGGCGGCGGCAAACTGGTCTTCGGCCCCGGCTCCCCGGGCTTCGTCAAGGACATCAAGCAGAACGCCCCGCAGGTCTACGCGCACACCCGCGTCGCGGGAGCCGTCACCGGCACCCTCGGCCACATCGGCATCTACGCCCAGTCGCTCGGCATCAAGAAGGACACCAAGCACCTGGACGCGGCCGCCGAGTTCGCCCAATGGGTCACCAACGGCCCCAACCAGGTGGAGTTCTCCAAGAAGGCCACCATCTACCCCTCCAACGCCAAGGGCCTGGCCGACCCGTACTTCTCCGACAAGGGCGACGGCAAGGACGCCGAGACGCTCGCCCGCGCGATCGGCGCGCAGCAGCTGACGACGGCCGACCTGGACGCCAACACGCCCGTCCAGTGGACCACCCAGGTCGGGGACGCGGTGGTGCGCGAGATGCAGAAGGCCATCAAGGGCGAACAGGACTCCCGGACGGCGGTGCGCAAGGCCCAGGAGGAAGCCAACAAGCTGCTGGCGGCGGCGGTCCGGAAGTGACCGCCACCGTCGCCCGGGACGGTCTGCGCGGGCGCGGGAGCAGGCGCGCGGCGCGCCGGGCCATGGAGGCCGACACGGGGCTCGGGCACCGGAGATGGTGGGTCCCCTACCTCTTCCTCGCGCCCGGCCTGCTGATGGTGACCCTCTTCAGCCTCTGGCCGTTCGTCAACACCGTCATCCTCTCCTTCACCGACTCCCAGATCCTGCGCGGCGGTTCCTTCGTCGGCTTCGACAACTACACCCGCGCCTTCGCCGACCCCGACTTCTGGGTGGCCACCGGCAACAGCGTGCTCTACCTCGTCGTCGTCGTGCCCTGCCTGGTCCTGCTGCCGCTGGCCCTCGCGGTCCTCGTCCGGACCGAGGTCCCCGGCATCGGCTTCTTCCGCTCCGCCTTCTACACCCCGGTGATCGCCTCGGCGGTGGTCGTCGGCCTGATCTGGCAGTGGGTGCTGCGCAGCGACGGCCTCGTCAACACGGTGTTCGAGCAGATCGGTGTCGTCTCCGGGCCGATCCCCTTCCTGACCGACAGCACCATGCTGCTGGTGTCCGCCATGATCGTGACCGTGTGGAAGGGCCTCGGCTACTACATGGTGTTCTACCTGGCCGCCCTCGGGAACGTCCCCGCCTCCCTCTACGAGGCGGCCTCCCTCGACGGGGCGGGACCCGTACGCCGCTTCTTCAGCATCACCGTCCCCCAGGTGAAGCCGATGATGCTGCTGGTCGGCACCCTCTCCGCCATCTCGGCGCTCCGCGTCTTCACCGAGATCTACATCCTCGGCGGCGAGAGCGGCGGCCCCGGCGGCGGATCGCGCACCCTGCCCTTCCTCATCCGGCAGGTCGGCCTCGGCTTCTCCGGCGAGACCGGATACGCCTCGGCCATCTCCATCCTGCTGTTCCTGCTGACGCTGGTCTTCAGCCTGCTGGGCCGCCGCCTGTCGAAGGGGGACGAGGAGTGAGTACGTACGCCTCCCAGGACGGCCGCCGGCGCCGGCTGCTCGGCCTCGCCGCGCGGTACGCCACGCTGCTGCTGATGCTCGTGGTGATGCTGGGGCCGATCGTCTGGCAGTTCCTGATCTCGATCCGCGGCCGCACCGAGAACGTCTACGACGGCGTGCTGCCGTCGCGGCCCACCCTCGACAACTACGTCCGCGTCGCCGAGTCCTTCCCGCTGCTGCAGTACGTGGGCAACACCCTCACGGTGGCGCTCCTCGCGATCGTGTCGAACACCCTCTTCGCGGCGATGGGCGGCTACGCGCTCTCCCGGGCCGCCTGGAAGGGCCGCAAGGTGGTGTTCACGGTGCTGGTGGCCACCCTGATGTTCCCGTTCGAGTCCGTGATGATCTCGATGTTCCTCACGGTCCGCGAGATGGGCCTGGTCGACACGCTGATCGGGGTCTGGCTGCCCGGTGCGGTGTCCGTCCTCAACATCATGGTCATGCGGGCGTCCTTCCTGGCCGTGCCCAAGGAGATCGAGGAGGCCGCCGTACTGGACGGGGCGAACGAGTGGTCCCGCTTCACCCGGGTCTTCCTCCCGTCCGCCAAGGGGGCCCTCGCCGTCGTCTGCATCACCAGCTTCATGGGCGCCTGGGACGACTTCCTGTGGCCCCTGCTGGTCCTCACGAACAGCGACCACTACACCCTCCAGCTCGGCCTGAAGACCCTGGCCGGCGCGACGACCACCAGCGACCAGCGGATCATCGCCGCGGGCGCGATGGCCGCGCTGATCCCGATGATGCTCCTCTTCTTCGCCCTCCAGCGTTTCTTCTTCAAGGGCGTGGGCGAGGGAGCCGTCAAGACCTGAGTCCGCCCGCCCGCCTCACCGGCCCGACCGAACGCCCCGTCCGACCGCATGCCCCGTCCGACCGAACGCCCCTTCCGACCGCATGCCCCGTCCGATCCTCCGTCCCCTGGAGCCGCCGCCGTGCACGACGACCGCAGCATCACCGAACACCGCCTGCGCCGGGTGCTCAAGGAGCGCATCAAGCCCGCCGTCCACACCCGTCCGGTCCCGCTCACCGTCGAGCGCTGGGAGGCGCCGGGCGAGCCCGTCCCGGTCGCCGAGGCGCTGGCCGCCCCCTACGGGCCCTGCGCGGCCGGCGACGCGTGGGGCCCGGCCTGGGGCACCACCTGGTTCAAGGTCACCGGCGCCGTACCCGCCGACTGGGCGGGCCGGACCGTCGAGGCCGTGCTCGACCTCGGCTTCGACCGGATGATGCCCGGCTTCCAGTGCGAGGGCCTGGTCCACCGCGGCGACGGCAGCGAGGTCAAGGGGCTCAACCCGTACAACGACTGGGTACGGGTGGCCGACCGGGCGGCGGGCGGCGAGCGGGTCGAGTGGTACGTCGAGGCCGCCTCCAACCCGGTCCTGGTCGACCACGCCCCCACGTACGAGGGCGACCGGCTCACCGCCTCCGGTCAGCCGCTCTACCGGCTCGCCCGGATGGACCTCACCGTCTTCGAGCCCGAGGTCTGGGAACTCGTACAGGACCTGGAAGTCCTGTACGACCTGATGACGCAGCTCGACGGGGGCGACGCCCGCCGGTACGAGATCCTGCGGGCCGTCGACTCCGCCCTGGACGAGGTCGACCTCACCGACGTCCCCGGCACGGCCGCCGCCGCCCGGGCCCGCCTCGCCGGGGTGCTCGCCGCCCCCGCGAACGCCTCCGCGCACCGGATCAGCGCCGTGGGCCACGCCCACATCGACTCCGCCTGGCTGTGGCCGCTGCGCGAGACGGTGCGCAAGGTGTCGCGGACCGCGTCCAACGTGGTCGCCCTGATGGACCAGCACCCCGAGTTCGTCTTCGCCATGTCGCAGGCCCAGCAGCTGGACTGGATCAAGACCCACCGGCCCGGCCTGTTCGAGCGGGTCAAGAAGAAGGTCGCGGACGGGCAGTTCGTCCCGGTCGGCGGGATGTGGGTGGAGTCCGACACCAACATGGTCGGCGGCGAGGCCATGGCCCGCCAGTTCCTCTACGGCAAGAAGTTCTTCCTCGAAGAGTTCGGCATCGACACGAAGAACGTCTGGCTGCCCGACTCCTTCGGCTACACCGCCGCGATGCCGCAGATCGTGAAGCTGTCCGGCTCCACGTGGTTCCTGACCCAGAAGATCTCCTGGTCCCAGGTCAACAAGTTCCCCCACCACACCTTCTGGTGGGAGGGCATCGACGGCTCCCGCGTCTTCACGCACTTCCCGCCCGTCGACACCTACAACTCCGACCTCGGCGGCGCCCAGCTCGCCCACGCGGCCCGCAACTACCAGGAGAAGGGACGGGGTTCGCGCTCCCTGGCGCCGTTCGGCTGGGGCGACGGCGGGGGCGGCCCCACCCGCGAGCACCTGGCCCGGGCCCGGCGCCAGCGCGACCTCGAAGGCTCCCCGCGGGTGGAGGTCGAACGCCCCGACGCCTTCTTCGAGAAGGCCCGCGCCGAGTACGGGGACGCGCCCGTCTGGGCCGGCGAGCTGTACCTGGAGCTGCACCGCGGCACCTACACCTCCCAGGCCAAGACCAAGCAGGGCAACCGGCACAGCGAATCCCTGCTGCGGGAGGCCGAGTTGTGGGCGGCCACGGCCGCCGTCAGGGTCCCCGGCTTCGGCTACCCGTACGAGGACCTGGAACGCCTCTGGAAGACCGTCCTGCTCCACCAGTTCCACGACATCCTGCCCGGCTCCTCCATCGCCTGGGTGCACCGCGAGGCGCGCGAGACGTACGCGCGGGTACGGGAGGAACTGCGCGGCCTCACCCTGGCCGCGCAGACGGCGCTCGCCGGGCGGGGCGAGGAGGAGCTGGTCTTCAACTGTGCCCCGCACGCCCGGCGCGGGATCCCGGCCGGCGGCGCGGGCCGGCCGCGCACGGGCGGGGAGCCGGTCACCGTCGAGGAACGGCACGGCGGCGGGCACGTCCTGGCGAACGGCCGCCTGCTGGTGGAGATCGACGGCCGGGGCCTGCTCGTCTCCGCCTACGACCTGGAGGAGGGCAGGGAGGCCCTCGCCCCGGGCGCCGCCGCCAACCTGCTCCAGATCCACCCCGACTTCCCCAACATGTGGGACGCCTGGGACATCGACTCCTTCTACCGCAACAGGGTCACCGATCTGGTGGACCTCGACGCCCTGGAGGTCACCGAGAGCGGACCCGAGGCCGCGACCGTCACGGTGACCCGCTCCTTCGGCTCCTCCACGGTGACCCAGTCCGTCACCCTGCGCTCCGGCGCCAAGACCGTCGACCTCGTCACGGACGTGGACTGGCAGGAGACGGAGAAGTTCCTCAAAGCGGCCTTCCCCCTCGACGTGAAGGCCGAACGGACGGCGTCCGAAACCCAGTTCGGGCACGTCTACCGCGCCACCCACACCAACACCTCCTGGGAGGCCGCCAAGTTCGAGATCTGCGCCCACCGCTGGATCCACGCGGAGGAGCCCGGCTGGGGCGTGGCGCTGCTCAACGAGTCCACGTACGGGCACGACGTCACGCGCGACGTGCGGCCCGACGGCGGCCAGACCACCACCGTGCGCCTCTCCCTGCTCCGCGCCCCGCGCTACCCGGACCCGGAGACCGACCAGGGCCGCCACACCCTGCGCTTCTCCCTCGCCCCCGGCGCCAATCTCGGGGACGCGGTCCGCGAGGGCCACGCCCTCAACCTCCCGGAGCGCGTGCTCACCGGCGGGGGCCCGGTCGACCCGCTCGTGGCGGTGGACGAGGACGCGGTCGTCGTAGAGGCGGTCAAGCTGGCCGAGGACCGCAGCGGTGACGTGATCGTCCGCCTCTACGAGTCCCGGGGCGGCCGCGCCACCGCGAGCCTCACCCCCGGCTTCCCCGTCTCGGCGGCGGTGGAGAGCGACCTCCTCGAACGCCCCCTGGCCGGCACCGCGGTCCGCCCCGCGAGCCCGTCCGGCACGATCCCCCTGACCCTGCGCCCCTTCCAGATCGTCACGGTCCGCCTCCACCGGCGCTGACCGCCGGCCGGGACCGGGAGGGGCGCCCGCGCTGCCCCTCCCGGTGTGGACCTCAGCCCGCCCTGCGGATCCGGACCAGGGCGTCGCGTGCCTGGGCCGTCGCCGGTGCGTCGTCGCCGAGCACTTCCAGGAGCGTGGGGTACAGGCCCGACAGGGAGATCAGTGCCCGCTGGAGCTGCCCCGACTGTTCCAGCAGCAAGCCGACCTGGAGCTGCGTGTCGAGCAACAGGGGGTCGTCGGACGGGCGAACGGGAACGAGGTGGGCGACGAGCTCCGAGAAGGCCAGGAGCGCTTCGGAGGCCTGGCCCAGCCGCAGTCGGCAGTGTGCAGCCTTCGAAAGGCATTCGGCGACGCGGGGCTCGTCGTCGGCCGTAATCCATTCCTCGGCCAGCTCCAGGTACTCGGGCAGGGCCGCACGGAACCGTCCGCCGTCGAAGAGGGCGTGCGCGAGTGCCATCCGTACCACAAGCGGCGCAACGCCCGCCTTGCCGAGGGTGAGCGGGGAAGGGGCCGGAGCGTCCGGCGCGGTCGCCGGTAGGGGACCTCCGGCGGCGGGAGCGGCCAGGCCGAGGAATCTGCCGAGCCGTCGCCCCAGGGCGTTCGCCGATGCGGGCCGTCTTCCCCGTGACTTGGCGAGGCACTCCATCACGAGCAGGTCCAGGGCCGGATCGATGCCGGGACATCGGTCCCGCAACGGCTTGGGGTCGAGGTCGCAGTGGCCGCGCATCAGGGACAGGGCGGTTCCCGTGAACGGGGGCTCGCCGGCCAGGAGTTCGTACAGCATGCAGCCCAGCGCGTAGAGGTCGCTCTGCTCGGTGACGAGAGCGGGTGCCTCGAACTGCTCGGGCGACATGTAGGCGCAGGTGCCGAGCAGCTGTCCGTCCTCGGTGAGCCGTGACTGAGCGGTATCCGGCATGGCGGCCACCCCGAGGTCGATCACCTTCACGTCTCCGTGTCCGGTGACCATGATGTTCGCCGGCTTCAGGTCACGGTGGACGACGCCCGCGTCGTGGAGGTGGGCGAGGACCTCGCTGATCCGCGCGGCGACGGCCACGGCCTGTGGCACGGAGAACCGGCGGCCACCGCGCAGGACCCGTTGGAGGTCCTCGCCGGGTACGAGTTCCATGACCATGTACGGGTTCTGCACGTCGGGGCCCAGCCGGGCGTCGTAGACGGCCGGGAGGCCGGGGTGACCGAGCCGGGCGATCAGCCTGGCCTCACGGCGGAAGCGCTCCCGGAGCACCTTCTCGTCCGCGCTGGGCGGGCCGGGGGCGAGGCGTGCCGGGTGGATCGTCTTGAGCGCGACGTGCCGGGCCAGCTCCCGGTCGTAACTGTCCCAGACCTGCCCCATGGCGCCGTGCCCGATCTGGTACCGCAACTCGTAACGGCCGTCCAGGACGGGAAAGTCAGTTGGCATCGTTGTTGTCCCCCGCCGAGGTCTCCGAGACCTCCGAGAGCTCGTGCGCGAGCTGGTCGAGGGTGCCCTCGCCCGGGATGGCCCAGTAGCGGGTGCCGGCCACGGCGGCCGGGGCGTTCCGTCGGCCGGACTCGTCCCAGATCAGCCGGACCAGTCCGGACGGGGAGTACTGCTTCCCGTCGGCCGCCCAGACCAGGGGCCGCCGGGCGTCGTTCACCCAGGTGGCGAGGAAGCGCCGGGGATCGGCGTTCAGCCACTCGCCGAACGCGGACTCCTCGGCCGGGCCGGGGCGGTAGACGACCTGGGCTCCGTCGGGGATGCGGCCGTGACCCACCAGCAGGCCGACCGCGTTCGGGCGGCGGGGTTCGCGGTGAGGGGGACGCCACGCCGACTCGGGGGAGTCCTGCCCCGTCAGGAGGGCGTGGCCGACGGCGTCCGCCAGTTCCCGGCACCTTTCCGGACTGACGAACACGTTGTTGAGGAAGACACGGGGGCCGAACAGGGCGTCGACCGCGCCGGTCAGGTGCGACAGGACCTGCCGGGTGAGTTCCGGTACATCGCCACCGGGTCCGTCGGCACGGTCCCGGCCGAGCTCGCGGAACACGATGTGGGCGATCAGGAGGCTGCCGCGCTCCGCTACGGCGACGGCCCGTCCGGCCAGGCCGAGGGCCGCCGCGTGCAGTGCCCCGTTCACCTCGCGGAGCAGTCGGACCGAGCGCCAGATCTCCGCTGCGGGCGGACGGGGGGCGAAGAGCCGCGCGTACACGCCGTCCGGTGCTGCGTCCCAGAGGGACGAACTGTCGCGGCGGAGCCCGGCGACCAGGGTCGGGTCGGGAAATGCGCAGGCCAGAGCGGTCGCTGCCTCGACCACCGTGCAGCCCGCGTCGGGGAGCGGCGGGAGCACCCCGCGCCGGTACACGTACTCCTTCCCCAGGGACGTGAGGAAGTCCTCTCGGATCAGAGCCTGCTGGGCGTCGAGGGCGACGGAGTCCTGCGGTT
The DNA here is from genome assembly GCF_042735575.1 of Streptomyces sp. NPDC059564. Lineage (NCBI taxonomy): Bacteria > Bacillati > Actinomycetota > Actinomycetes > Kitasatosporales > Streptomycetaceae > Streptomyces > Streptomyces sp. NPDC059564. The sequence goes on from NZ_JBHWBP010000059.1 coordinate 28,623, forward strand.
CCACGCGGTTCTGCGCGTTGGTGGCCGTCGACACGCGCGTGGCCAGGTCTCCGGGGGCGTCGCCGACGCAGACGACCCGGACGGCCACGCGTGCCTGTGACACCTGATCCGGTGCCTCCTCGTGGGCGTGGGCGATGGCGGCTACCGTCTGGGCGCCGTTGACGACCTGCGCGTTGTGCAGCACGAGCCGGGCGGGTCGCCGACCGAAGGCGACCCCCGTGGTGCTCACGGAGTCACACATCAACGTGATGCCGTTGTTGAAGTACCAGAAGGTCTCTGGTGTTGTGACGAGGGTCGAGATCAGGGACCGGTTGACCGGGGTCGGCCCCAGGTACTGCCGGATGTTGCGGTCGAAGAGTCCCGTCCCGTACTGGGCGTACCACTCGGCTGGCTCGACCGCCGACACGGTGCCCGAGTACGCGAGGTGCGGATTCGGCGTGACGTGGAAGCCGTCGACGAGGGTGAGGGCCAGGTCGATCGGTGGCGGGGCCGTGTCGCGCAGGGCCGCCGAGTGGAAGTCGGAGATCGCGAGCACCCGTGTGTCGACGATCTCCCCGAAGGTGTTGTACGAGGCCATCGCCTCTGACAGGAGGGAAGAGGCCTCGGCCGGTAGATGGCCGTCACCGGCCACGGCCATCACCAGGTGGATCTTGCAGGCACTCGAGGCCAGGACCCCGTCCACGCGCTCGGACAGCCGGTGGAAACGGTGGTTGAAGGACTCGTACTGGAGGTCGGTCAGTGTGCGCAGGCCCTCGGCCATCTTCAGCGCATTTTCGGTGGAGAGCCGCGCCTCGCCGCGATCGCTCCATTTCGCCTGGACCAGCCAGATCTCGGACGTCTCCCGCGAGACGGCGACGGCGTCGATGCCCTGGTCGTCGCTGCCGTCGATGACGCAGTCGGCGGCCTCCACCGCGCCGATGCCGCTCACCAGACGCGCGGCGCGCGCCGCGAGCGCCCGTGACAGGAAGGCGGCCTGGCGCTGGGACTCGGAGCGGGTGGCGTGGTCGCTCAGGTCGATGAGGCCGTCGAACTCCCGCCGGAGCGAGTCGCTGACGTAACCGATCTGGGGGGCACCGGAACCGGTGTTGCCGCTCACGGCAGCTCGGAGGCGTACTCGACGGTGAGCGGGCTGGCCACCAGACAGGGTGCGCCGCCCGTGGTGGAGGCGAGCCGGGCCGTCACGCGCGCGTAGCCGCGCGTCCACGAGGCGGTTCCCGCCTGTCCGCGATCGGAGTCCAGGGCGAGCAGGAGGTCGTGGATGCCGTTGCCGGAGAGCTCCGGCCCCGGTCCGGCAGGTGCGCCGGCTTCCGGATCTTGCTGGTCGGCGAGGGTCCGTACCACCTGACCTGCCTGGGTGACGAAGGCCGTGCCGATGCTGTCGCCTCCGGTGATCCCTTCCAGTGGGGGGCCTTCGACCGGCTCGGGAGGCTGCCCCAGCAGGTGCCGGGCCGAGCCGTGCATCAGCAGACGGCACCCGGTCTCGCGCTCGTAGCCGGGGTCCTCGCCGGGTGCGGGATCGGCGAAGAGCACCAGTCGGCGGAACCGGCCCGCGAGGCTCACCTGGCGCAGCGGGGCCTCGAAGTAGACCCACTGGCCGGGCCGCAGATCCGGTTCGGCGAACCAGCGGGCGGACTGTCCGAGGTGCTCGGACACCTGGTCCAGGTGCCGCTGCCGCGCGCGCTCCGTGTCAGTCACGGGAGCGTCGAGGTCGATCCCGCCGAAGGGCGTGCTCAACCGCAGTGCTGCGGTCCGGTGGACTCGGCGCGGCGCCGCCGTGAACTGGCGCAGCTTGTTGTCCGAGACGTAGATGAACTCGCGCAATGCAGCCCCCCGGCTGAGTCTGTACCCCGTACGCGTTCATCTTGCCATTGGTGCGGGGGCGGCCGGTGCCGGTGCCGCTGCCGTGAACTGCGCCACACGTTTCTCCTGTGAGGGCCCCGGTCCCCGGACCGGAGGCCGGGAGTCGGGCCCAACCGGTTATGCACCTAGTTGCAAAATGCCGCGCGCCTCGCTAGAACAGGTTCACCACCCCGCGCGAGGAGACGCCGACCCATGAGCCAGTACCCGCACCTGCTGAGCCCCCTGGACCTCGGGTTCACCACCCTGCCGAACCGCGTGATCATGGGCTCGATGCACACCGGCCTCGAAGAGCACCAGGGCGGCTTCGAGCGCCTCGCCGCCTTCTACGCCGAGCGCGCCCGCGGCGGCGCCGGCCTCATCGTCACGGGCGGCATCGCCCCCAACGACGCCGGCCGCCCCTTCGAGGGCGGCTCCCGCCTCACCACCGAGGACGAGGCCGCCGAGCACCGGGTGATCACCGAGGCGGTGCACGCCGAGGGCGGGAAGATCGCGATGCAGATCCTCCACTTCGGCCGGTACGCCTACCATAAGGACCTGGTCGCCCCCTCCGCCCTTCAGGCCCCCATCAGCCCCTTCGTGCCGAACGAGCTGACCGACATCGAGGTCGAGCGCACCATCGAGGACTTCGTCCGCGCCGCCCGCCTCGCGAAGCTGGCCGGCTACGACGGCGTCGAGATCATGGGCTCCGAGGGCTACCTCGTCAACGAGTTCATCGCCGCCGCCACCAACAAGCGCACCGACCGCTGGGGCGGCGCGTACGAGAACCGCGTGCGCTTCCCGCTGGAGATCGTCCGCCGCACCCGCGCGGCCGTCGGCGACGACTTCATCCTGATCTACCGGCTCTCCATGCTGGACCTGATCCCCGGCGGCTCCACCCTCGACGAGGTCGTCCACCTCGCCAAGGAGGTCGAGGCGGCCGGCGCGACCATCATCAACACCGGCATCGGCTGGCACGAGGCCCGCATCCCCACCATCGCCACCTCCGTCCCGCGCGGCGCCTACACCTGGGTCACCAAGCGGCTGATGGGCGCGGTGAGCGTCCCCCTCGTCACCAGCAACCGCATCAACACCCCCGAGATCGCCGAGGAACTGCTCGCCGACGGCCGCGCCGACCTGGTCTCCCTGGCCCGCCCCTTCCTCGCCGACGCCGACTTCGTCGCCAAGGCCGCGGCCGGCCGCTCCGAGACGATCAACACCTGCATCGGCTGCAACCAGGCCTGCCTCGACCACACCTTCAGCGGCAAGATCACCAGCTGCCTGGTCAACCCCCGCGCCTGCCACGAGACCGAACTCGTCCTCGCGCCCACCCGCCTGAAGAAGCGCGTCGCCGTCGTCGGCGCCGGTCCCGCCGGGCTCGCCTGCGCCGTCTCCGCCGCCGGGCGCGGCCACGCCGTCACCCTCTTCGAGGCCTCCGGCCACATCGGCGGCCAGCTCGACGTCGCCCGCCGCATCCCGGGCAAGGAGGAGTTCGAGGAGACCATCCGCTACTTCGGCACCCAGCTGGAGGCGAGCGGCGTCGAGGTCCGCCTGAACACCCGCGCCGACGTCGAGGCCCTGGCCGGCTACGACGAGGTGGTCGTCGCCACCGGCGTCACCCCGCGCACCCCCGCCATCGAGGGCGTGGAGCGGGACAACGTCGTCAGCTACCTCGACGTGCTGCGCGACGGCGTGCCCGTCGGCGAGCGCGTCGCCGTCGTCGGCGCCGGGGGCATCGGCTTCGACGTCGCCGAGTTCCTCACCGACAGTGGCGAGGGCGCCTCCCAGGACCCCGCCGTCTACTTCCGCCACTGGGGCGTCGACACCGCGTACACCGGCCCCGGCGGCCTCACCGCCCCCGAGCGGCCCGCGCCGCCGCGCCGGGTGCACCTGCTCCAGCGCAAGGCCACCAAGGTCGGCGCCGGGCTCGGCACCACCACCGGCTGGATCCACCGCGCGGAGCTCAAGCACCGCGGGGTCGTCTCGGTCGCCGGGGCGACGTACGAGAAGATCGACGACGAGGGCCTGCACATCACCGTCGACGGCGAGGCGCGCCTTGTCCCCGCCGACACCGTCGTCCTGTGCACCGGGCAGGAACCGCGCCGCGACCTGTACGAGGCGCTGCGCGCCGCGGGCGTCGACGCGCACCTGATCGGCGGCGCCGACGTGGCCGCCGAACTCGACGCCAAGCGGGCCATCCGCCAGGGCACGGAGCTCGCCGCGAGCCTCTGACACCTCCGGGGGCAAAGGAGTTGTGGCGGCCC